>DATKYC010000267.1:0-5126 GCA_035528695.1 Acidobacteriota bacterium
CATAAGAAGAGGAGAATAATATGGATGGAATTCTTGCGGTAACATATCGGTGTAATAGTCGCTGCTCCATGTGCTACACCTGGAAGCATCCCAGCAAAAAGGAAGATGAGATCCGACCTAGGGACCTTCTCACCCTTCCTCGGATGGCGCGGCTGAACGTCACCGGCGGAGAGCCTTTCCTGAAGGATGATCTAAGCGAGATTCTCGACGTTGTCAAGAGGAAAGCAAAGCGTGTAGTAATCAGCAGCAACGGCTTCCTTACCAAGAGAACACTGGATGTGATGAGTAAGCACCGTGATGTCGGTATCCGCATCAGCGTAGATGGTATTGGCGAAACCCACGATAATATCAGAGGCGTCAACGGTGCCCACCAGAAAACAATTGAAACGATCC
This sequence comes from Acidobacteriota bacterium, assembly GCA_035528695.1. Classification (GTDB taxonomy): domain Bacteria; phylum Desulfobacterota; class DSM-4660; order Desulfatiglandales; family Desulfatiglandaceae; genus DATKYC01. The sequence continues at coordinate 394 of DATKYC010000267.1, forward strand.
AGGGCCTCAAAGCGTTAGGCCTTAAAGACCTCGGAATCGCAGTAACGGTTTCTGATCAAAACGCAAAAGATCTGGTAGCCCTTTATAACCTTGCAAAAGAAAACTGTGTGGAATTGGCTACAGCCATTTTGCATAATGCATATTACTTTCACAAACAAGATAATGTTATCAGAAACAAATATCAAGTGGAGCTTGCGCTTAAAGGGCTCATTGGGGAATTCTTAAAATCGCGCCGCCCCAAAGACTGGTTCCGCGCTTATTTTACCAGGGGAATCATCGATCACATGTATGGCAAGCAGAGAACCATGAAATGTACCATGGCCACGGACTCCTTCTACGTGGACCCTTATGGCAATGTTAGACCATGTAATGTAATGGACTTTCCTTTTGGGAATATCAAAGATAAAGGCTTCCAGGAAATCTGGACTAGTCCTGAAGCCCAAGAGGCTCGGAGAAAAGTTGAAGCGTGCTCCAGTAACTGCTGGATGATAGGGAGTGTTGGGCATTTGATGCGTCAGAAGTTCTGGGTGCCGCTTATTTGGATTCTACAGCAAAAGCTCGAACTGCGAAACAGTATAACTATCGTATGAGCGGAAAGGGAGGGGCCCCAAAAGACCTGTCAAAACATTTCTGTTTTTTTGGTTTTTTCCTCCGCCAATTGGGTGCACTTGAATGGTATGATCAACACATCAATGACCAATGATGTACTCTTGCCTCAAGCTCATCTTTGACAGTTAGAAAAAAATAGTTGTGTAAGATCAAGTACATAGATATAGCCAAAATGTTCTTGGCACCACAAATTACATTGCTCTTTGACATATTTTATGATTCCCGAATGGTGGCAGGGATGGCAACACCAACAGCCTGAAAGGTCTTGCCACAGGTACCGACACATTCCGTTCTAACAGCCAAGGATTTCCCGTGATCTTCGATGACTGTCTCCTGAAGAGCCTTAAGATCCTGTTTCATGTCTGCCCATTCAAAACAGTGCCCAGACTTGTAAAGTCGTCGATCCAGCTCTTTTCTGAGTACGAGAGCCAAGAAACTACAGAACACATGGCCTCGGATATTTTCATTTCGTTGGTGGAATACAGGTCTGGTTTCTAAGATGGACTTGATATCTCTGAAAGCCTGTTCCACCTGCCAGAGTTCTTTGTATTTTAGCGCCACCTGTTCGGCTGCTAAATCAGTATTGGTCTTGAGCACCCATTTACCATCGAATCGGGAATCAAATTCTATCTTGTCTTGATCGATGGTGACACTATCACGCTTAATTTTGAGATACTTTCGATATCCTTTGTTCCCAATGAGGCCTTTGGGATTGGTTTTGATCTTCTCTTGTAAAGAATCAATGATGGCCTGGCGATCTTTAGCATCTTTTCGCGCCTGTTTGGTGTTGAGGCAGACGATGTAGCGATTATCATTAATCCAAACTTCTTTAACCTTAAGTGGGGCTGGATCCTTGGAGCTTATACCCTCAGGATAAACTTCTTTGTATCGGCCTTGACGGGACAAGACATCACGTTTGACTTCCGTAACCTTGCGCATTCGGGCGCCAAAAATATAGGGGATATTTCTTTTGGGATCTTCCAGTTTTTTCAAGGTCTCCGCACTAATCATGCCCCGGTCTGCAACGATACAAAATTGACTTATACTGAATCTATTTCGGATGCGGTCTATAACAGGAATCAAGGTCTTTACATCAGTGGTATTTCCAGGCCACATTTCACAACATACGGGTTTGCCACCGTCATCTATTACAGTGCCAACAACCATCTGGTTCAGATCCGGACGATGGTCCTTGCTATGTCCCTTTTGACCGATCGTTTCTCCTCCTGATCCTTCAAAGTAGATAGAGGTGGTATCAAAGAATACAATGTCAAGCCCGGTGAAAAGATCACGACGCTCAAAGAAAATGCCTTCTTCAATAAGGTCCTTGGTGCATCTTGGGGAAAAAGGCGTTCGATCCTTCTGGTCCTCTACCTCCTCACCAAGAAAGGTCATTGCACGATAGAGATGATGTAAATCAAGGTCCTCAACGCCTTCTATCACATAGTCACGGCGCCATTTCTCACAAGCCCTGTCAGAGCCCGAGGTAAAGAGCCTATGAAGAACGGTGAGGAAAATGGCCCTTTCCACATCAAACTCAAAGTTTCTACTAGCCAAAAGGCCTTTGATGACTTTCTTGATACCCAGTTCCTTCCAGAGCCTCTCAAAGATAAGAGCAGGGCCTATCTTTTTTCCAGAGGCACTCACATCGCTGTTGTTTGATAGAATCAGGAGAACTTTTTCAGAGAACCGGGAAAGAGATCGCACCAGAGTCTCTATACTACCTTTGGCATGCAGTTGGTCCATACGACCAATAGTAGAGATTATACGTTGAACGGTTTTCTTTCCAACTCTGCGATTTTCAACGATCTGCAGGTACTCATGGCGACCAGATTTCTTGACTCTTGCGAACATAGGGGCCTCCTTTCGGGACACCCCAAATATGCGCAATAAACGCCACTATGTCAAGCAATATTATGACATTCTGTGGCACCACACTTTTGAGATTTTTAAAGAACGATCCAGTATTGACGCGGGTTTTAGGAGGCTACCCCCTCTCCAACTGTCAAAGAAAAGTCAAGATAATTGCCTGGGGTTGATCCGATAAAACTGTTACCAATACGCTGAAGATGATCATGATTATACAGTACTCTCGAGATAAATGGGAAAAGTTTTGGAAAGAGAGATTTGGAATCAAGAGCTATTACAACATCCAAATCCGCTGGGTTGATTTGAGATCATGAAAAAACTTTTGAACAATACTAACCAGTTAACCAGATTAGACGGAGAAGCAATTAATTTGAGATCTCTCTTAATCATCAAGCGTGTTGGTTGGGTTAAAATCGCACTGTATGGGCCTTTGCTTGTTGGCCTGTATTATTCTGCGCTCACCTTTATGGTCAGATTGTGGGACAGACCGGAATATAATTACTGTTACCTAGTACCATTCGTTGTCCTATACCTCATTTGGGAGAAGAGGAGAGAATTAATCGTTACTCCTTCAGTTTCTTCGTGGATGGGCGTAATACCCTTTGTGTTCGGACTCGCGTTTTTCTGGTTGGGAGAGCTAGGGGGGGAATACCTTACCCTCTATTTTTCCTCTTGGCTGGTTGTGATTGGGCTTTGCTGGCTCCACCTTGGGTGGCAAAAAATGAAGATCATCGCCTTTGCCCTTTTTATGATTTTGACGATGTTTCCATTGCCTAGTTTCCTTTATAACAAGATCTCGGTGAAACTTCAGTTGATATCCTCTCAATTAGGAGTCACCTTCTTGCAGCTTTACGGTATGTCAGCTTACCGTGAAGGGAATGTAATTGACCTTGGGTTTGCCCAGCTTCAAGTTGTGGAGGCATGCAGTGGTCTCCGCTCCTTGATTTCTCTCACCGTGCTGAGCATTCTTCTTGCCTATTTTTTCAAGGCCGCTTTCTGGAAAAGATTTTTACTTTTGATCTCTGTACTACCTCTTTCCATTTTCACCAACAGCATGCGCATCGCTATAACTGGGGTTCTTTATGAGGCATGGGGCGCCAAGGTTGCTGAGGGATTTTTTCATGGATTTTCCGGGTGGCTGATTTTCATGTTTTCCCTGGCAGTGCTGCTCTTTGAGATCTGGATTCTCAAAAAGATTCCTTCACGAAAATCCAGTATCTCTGTCAGCCTAGATCCTGAACAAGGAGCGTTGGTGCAAATTGAAGGACATACAAGTCCAGCCCACGTTCAAACAAAGCCGTTAAGTAAACAGCGCTTAAAGCCTCAAACCAGGAGCCTATTGAATTTCTTTAGACCGCCACAGTTCATTGTCGCCCTTTTTCTCCTAGCAGGTACCTTTGCTCTTTCTCAAGGATTTGAGTTCCGCGAAAAGATCCCAATCAAGAGATCTTTTGATAAGTTCCCTATACACGTAGGTGAATGGATAGGAACTTTGCAGAGTATGGAGCAGAGATTCATAGATGAGCTGAATTTGACCGACTATGTTATTATCGATTACAAAGACAGACTTGGTAGGGAAATCAACTTTTATGTGGCTTATTATGAGAGCCAGAGGAAAGGAGAGTCGATTCATTCCCCGGAAACTTGCCTTCCCGGAAGCGGCTGGACCTTCGAGCAAGCAGGTACAAAAACCCTAGCCATACCCGGGCATAGTGGTGGCCTTATGCGGGTTAATCGCGCCTTCATGCAGAAGGGCCCTTATAAGCAGCTATCTTATTTCTGGTTCCCCCAACGAGGCCGCGTCCTAACTAATGCGTATCAATTGAAGATATTTGCCTTCTGGGATGCCCTTACAAAACAGAGGACTGATGGTGCCCTCGTCCGGGTGATAACGCCCGTTTATGAATCTGAGGGGCTTGAGGACGCTGAAGCAAGGATCCAGGCTTTTACTAAATCTATTGTGCCTGTGCTTGACGAATACATCCCGGGGAAGGATGTTGGGAAATGATCTATTTATCCACCTTACTTCTCTCTATGTTCATCACCATGGCCCTGATCCCTCTTTTCAGGACTTTAGCGGTCAGGCTGGATGCAATGGACATCCCTGGCGAGAGGAAGATCCATTCTTATCCAATGCCAAAGGCCGGCGGCCTTGCCATGGCAATGGGGGCGTTGATCCCAGTTCTTATATGGTCCCATGCTGATCAGCTTGTACAAGGCACGCTGATTGGAGCTGGAGTGGTGGTCCTTTTCGG
>DATKYC010000268.1:0-4485 GCA_035528695.1 Acidobacteriota bacterium
GAATTTCCTGCACACAGTCGATGTGGACCTTGTCATATTCCAGCGGGGGATACTGGTCTGCATCGGCAAGTTTGAAGCCATATTTTTCAGGATCAGATAATATCAGCTTCACAGAGATAACGCGGAACAGGAATCGTTGGGTCTCAAGGGGGAGGTAGAGCCGATAATAGTCTGCGGTCTCCTGTTCCAGGATTTCTGCCATAAGTCCTTCTTCGCCCATATTAAAGGATGCGATGGCCAGGGTCCATGAGCCAAATATGTTATGGAGTTCTTTGAAATAACTGATGGCTGCACGGGTTGATGCAAACAGATTTCTTCGCTCATCAATGCGTTCATCAATTACCAGCCCGTACTTCCGACCCGTATGAACCATAAACTGCCAAAACCCTATCGCCCCCTTGCGTGAACCTGCGTGCGGTCGAAGGGCACTCTCGGCAATTGCCACATATTTGAGATCGTCTGGCATGCCGTTTTTTCTCAGCATTCCTTCGATATGGGGGAGATAACGACGGGAGCGCTTCAGCCAGAGGATCACCTGGGGACGATCCCACAGGGAGAGGAGAAGCTCTTTTTCCATCCGCTCTCTTACCTCTTGAATTTCCAGGGGAACAGGTTCGGCACAGAACTCAAGGTGGTCCGGGGTCTTAAGAAAGGAGACCAGAGAGGGAAGGTGGACCGGCGTCAGGGAGGCCCCATGCACGGTTGAAGCGAGTAAGAGTCCGAGAAGGAACATTAACAGAACATGCCACCTCATATTCGTTGTCTCCTTTGTAACTCTCAGGAATTTCCCCCCACAGAGAAGAGCTTCTGGAGGTCCTTCTCAGCCTAGCCCGTATCTTGAGTGGGGCCCGCTGTTGACAGGAGGAGCGATCTGGGAGTTTTTAAATCCTTTGCTCAGTAAGCAAATTTTGGGGTTACATAGAAGCTGCAATACGCTACGCGTGGTATCTCCCTTTTCGTCCGAGATTCCAGATCTAACGTGATTTCCTTAAAGTCCTTTTCAGGGACATGTTCGGCAGCGTCAATATCGGCCACAATTATGATTTTCTCAGGAGACTCGGTTACTACTCGAAAATCATGATAGCCGATTATCCGAGGAGACTGGCCCACCTGCTTCCTGAATTGTTCTTCAATGGCCTGGATTTCAGGGGTCTTCTCCATGAGCGGGTCTGTGTGACACACCACTTCGCCGCCATATGCCTTGCGAAGTTTTGCCTCACAACGCTCTGCGACCTCGTGCATGGCTGGGGGGCCAAGCCCTTCGGGAACTTCTACATGAAGAGAAATCAGATACATGGACCCATAGTCGTGGATGATTATCTCGTGCACATCCTCGACCCCCTTGATGGATTTAGCAATCTGCCTGATCTTATCTGTCATCTCCCGGCTGGAGGCCTTGCCGAGGAGAGGAATTACCGCGTCCCTGCCGTGGTTATAACCCAGGTAAAGCAGCCACAGGGATACCAGAATGCCGAGGTACCCGTCAATCTTGGGAAGATCAAAATACTTTCCGGTGACCACACCCCCGATAACGGTGAGGGAGATCACTGCTTCTATATCATGGTGGAACGCATTGGTCAGAATCGCGTGTGAGTTGACCCTCTTTCCGAGAAACCGAACAAACTGCCCCACCCACTCTTTTACGAGAATTGTGGCCAGGAGTATCCATGGCAGTGAAGACCAGTAGTGAATGGCATGGGGCCTCAATATCTGATGAACCGACCTTTCACCGATCTGTATTCCGGAGACGAACAGGAACACGGACATTATGAGGGGGGCCACATGTTCCATACGACCATATCCAAAAGGAGCCCTCGCAGTGGGAGGTCGAGAAGTCACCCAGAAACTGACCACCAAGATAATGGAATTCGCGAAATGGGAGAGAAGGTGAAAGGCGTCACCAACCACTGATATGGACCCAGCTGTCAATCCAAGTACTATCTTTACGGTAAAGAGAGATATGGTGGCGACAATGGAGACCCACCCGGCGAGTAACCCATATCTGATTCGCACCTCCCTGTTTTCGGTTTCCTCAAAGTCCTTGATTAGCCAACTCCCCAACACGCGGTTGGCTGGCTCCAGGATTTTCATCTTCATCCCTCTTTCTTTCCTCTTACATAACCACTCACCATTTAATCTACCCGGCTACCGACCTCCTCAAAACAGCCATGTCCATTAGTAAAAGCATAGGGCAGTGAGGGGCTTCCGTCAAGAAGATGGTCCAAAGCAGTGGACAGGGAGAATGGGCCCTTTTCTGCCTGCTAACTAGTTGAAAAGATAATATATACACACTGTAGGCATAGAGTTTTCCTCTTTACATATCACACATACCACAATGAAAAGGCATTGAAGGACATTAGTCTCTAATCTCAATCAACCCCATATCCCGCATAGTGCTTATTGGAGGGTACAAATTTTGCAGTAATAACGAGGGCTTTAGCTTTCCCTAAGCCTCTTACAACAAACTGAACAGAATCCAAGATAGCGCTCATTGCGAATGGCAAGGAATTATTCTCTGACTTGTTACCTCCAAGAATGAGAAAGGTGGTGGCCTATGCCCTATTACTATAAGCGGAAGCGGAAAAAGATCAACTATAGAGCCATAAAACTGCACCTCATCATAGTACTGGCCTGTTTTCCCATTGCAGCAAGTGTCTGGTTCGTCACTGAGAAGGGCCCCTCTATAGTGCGAGAGCAGATTGAAACCGCGATAATCGAAGAAGCAGAGAAAAGCCTGGGGAAAAAACTGGACCAGGCCGCTGGTGAGAGGGTCAAGAAGGCCTATCATGAACGGAGAATTGATGCCAGTGACATTGAGCGGGTCAAGAGGACTCATAAGGGAAAGATAGCTGCTGCGACGCTTAAGAGGGTCAAAGAGGCATATGGGGAGAAGAGGTACTGACGCGATAAGATTCACACTGCTACGAGCGTTTATGACAGCCCTTGAAGAACCTTAAGTTCTTGTTCGCCAACCACTTCCAGTAAGACCTCGCCCAAGACTTTGGCGCATTCACCCACAAAGAGGGTACATTCAGCCCGGCGTCCATCAGTTCGACGAACCTTGACATCTTCAGGATCATACCAGTTGCAACGGGAGATGGTTTGGCAGCTGGTATCCCCATATCTCTTCACCGCCAACTCTTTCAGGCGATCGTAGAGCAATCGAATCGTGGAGGCAAGACGGGAATCTTCCATTTCATTTAGGTTGGCCCTACCGAAAAGGCATCCGATTGCCTGGGCTGCGCCTGCAATAGCACCGCAAAAATCTCCCCGATAACACCCACCAGTCATTCCTGCCATGGCCCTCATGGCAGCATCTCTCTCTTCCTCACCAATCATGTCCAGGCCCACGGCCAGGATGGCCTGGGCTCAATAGAGATCGTTGTCAAACAGGTCCATCGCTTTTTTTCGCATCACTTCTGGTGTAATCATTGTGTGTGTTCTCCTATAAGCTCCCGCATCACCTTGTTGGAACCGGGCGGCTCAACCTGTGAAGGGCCGAAAGGGCCTTGATGGCCTTTTCTGGAGAAAAAATTACTAGGACCCGGTTCTCTTCAAGCGACTCGAGCATTTCATGCCTTCCCGATTCCATCCCGGCGAGCCACACGACTATAGGCTTCTGCTTATCGACGGCCCGCTGAAACAGCTCCAATAGTTCCTTGGAAAAGACAAAGGCCATAGGATACAATTGAATGGCCAAGCCGCCCACCGCGGGATCTTGTACTACGGACTTGATAGGGGTCCTATATACATGGTTCGGATCTTAAATTCTCCGGCACAAGGTCTTCAAACTACTTCTCTCAAAGTAAAAGATCACAGAAGATCTTGTCAACATATTGGTGTCATGGCGCCATTCTGGTTTGAATGTCTTCTGTGGACCAAGGATACAGCCAGGGTAGGAAGAGGCCCTTGAGAATCTGGCACGCTATATCATCCAAGCATTATTTTCCCGGGAGAGAATGACTTACATCCCCGAATAGACCACAGTTATCTGCAAACCCAAGGACGGGAAAGAAGAAAAAGTGTTCGATACCCTGCAATGGCTAGCCGCCATGTGCTCCCATGTGCCAAACAAAGGAGAGCAAATGGTCAGATACTATGGCTATTATAGTGATGTATCACGCGGAGAACGAAAAAAGCAGGATCAGGACGGTATGATACCCTCCATCCTCGAACCGACCGAATCATCCAAAGAGCACAGAGGAACTGGGCTCATCTTATCCAAAAAATTGGAGCCTGTCCCGGACTTGATCCGGGAAGGTAGATCCTCTTACTTGCACCAAATGTCAGGGCAAGATGCGTATCATCGCTATGAAGTCGGATTTAATTTGACACATTAGGCCAATTTTCCTATGCCCCTTCCCGGAAAAGCGAGTTCTTCAAATTTTGGATGGACCGCTTTTTTCCTCAATAGGGCTTGCAGGCTTTTGCTGAAGGTTATTCAGCGGGTGCATATTTTCGGACATACTCGGAAACCCGCCATTT
>DATKYC010000269.1:0-2081 GCA_035528695.1 Acidobacteriota bacterium
CAGCGTGCACCACGAGTCAGGATACACCAAATAAAAAGGCTGAAGAGGAGGCTATTAATGGGTATGCCCTCACGAAAAAGTACGGATTTCATCAGATGCGACATGCCTTTGGTTTCTTGAGTGAACTCATCTCTTTTTCCATTGCCAAGCTGGAAAGGCATATAGCTCTCTGCAGAAAAACGGGCCCTGAACTGGCACCGAGCTATGACCTCGAGCCATACGACCTCGAAGGCTTTGAGGTGATCAAGCGCAACGGCAGCAAGGCCAATTACATGCGAGACGATCACACCCTAAAAAATACAGGCCGGGCCTTTCTTTATTGAGATGTCAGAGATAGGATCCGAGCTCGCAAACCTCTATAAGCCAGCTGAAATCTCCGGGGAGATTTCGAGGGATCTACTACGTAGAAAGAAAATCTTGCTTCCATATTTGCGAAATGATGATCCGTTCTTTACCTATCGGGAACTCCAGCGTATATTGTACAAGGAAAGAGGGTCCGACGCTGAATAGTACCCGGGTTAGCAATAACCGGCACTATATAGTAGTAAAACTTTCCGGTTGTGGGTCCTGACATTATGGCCTTTTTCGAAAGCTATTTGACTTTTGTTGGAGGAGAATTATAAATCTGGTAACACTTTAGCTTTTTTCAATTTTACAGTGTCGGTTCATGGGTCCTTTTCCGGAGTGACCGGCGGGAGGCCTTCGTCATTTCAAAAAGTTGCGCAATGGGGGACCCCCTGGCCCCGAGCGAATGCGAGGGGGACAGGGAGGGGGTAGGCTGAAGGCCTTCCTTATACTGGCAAGAACGGTTTATACGCAAGGAGCAAAGATTCATGGAATGCAACGTTGAAAGCGAGGGGATGCACTACGAGGGAATCTGCATAAGACCGCCGAGTGAGGCTTATAGCATCCTGCTTCAGGTGACCGTGGGATGTTCCCACAATAAGTGCACCTTTTGCGGCACTTACAAGGATAAGAGATTCAGAATTAAGGAAGATAGCATAATTTTGAGTGATATCCTGTTCGCCTCCAGGTACATGAGGCGGCAGGACAAGGTATTCCTTATGGATGGTGATGCCCTCATTATCCCTCAGAGAAGATTGATGTGGATTCTTGATAGGATCAGAGAACACCTCCCCTGGGTGAAAAGAGTTGGGGCCTACGCCAACGCCAAGAGTATAAAGATGAAATCATCAGAAGAGCTCATCGAACTGCGGAAAAATGGCCTCGGCATCCTATTCCTGGGTGTCGAAACCGGGGACGAGGAGCTTCTTAAAAAAATCCATAAAGGGACCAGCGCACAAAACCTGATCAACATGGGAAAAAAGGTCAAAGAGGCCGGGATCAAGCTCTCGGTGACCGTATTACTCGGGATTGCCGGGAGGAAAGACTCGCTTCAGCATGCGAGGGCAACAGGAAAACTCCTGAGTGCTATGGATCCCAATTATGTGGGGGCACTCACAGTGATGTTGATCCCCGGGACCTCGCTTCATCAGGATTGGATTGGCGGCCAGTTCCAACTGCCCACGGAACGGGAACTGCTCCTGGAACTAAAGGAGATGATCGACCATACCAATCTAACCCAAGGCCTGTTCTTTTCCAATCATGCCTCCAACTATCTTCCCATAAAGGCAAGGATGCCAAGAGGAAAACAACAGGCGCTCGACCTCATAGATGCTGCGCTGAATGGACAGGTTGGCCTCAGGCCTGAGTGGATGAGGGCACTTTGATCAGCCCTCCTTCGCCTTTTTCAAGAGTGAAAAGATATCCGGGGGGATGTCGATGACCTGAAAATTTTCAGGGTCAGACACATCGAGGCAGATCCTCTTTTCTGATCCCTCCACCAGAAGCTCATCGTTTCTTGATCCTCGTATAACGTGTTTTAAAAGAACTATTTCTCCCTCCAGGGCATCAATGGTTGTAATGATGCGGATCTCCTGGTGATATCTCCCTGGCTTGAAGTACCGGCTGGATGTCTCTACCAGGCCAAATATTATCTTTCTCTCACGCCATAGATCTCCGATATTTAGACTGATGGACTCAAAAAACAGGTGACCGCAGGCATCAATCCACTCATAGTA
>DATKYC010000270.1:0-4134 GCA_035528695.1 Acidobacteriota bacterium
TAACTGCGGACTGTTCGGTTTGTACTCCAATAGCGAGTGCGTTCAGGACATCTACCAGGGTATTGATTTCCTTCAACACCGGGGTCAGGAATACTGCGGTATCTCTACATTTGATGGGCATATACGTCAGGTGACTCACCATGGAAAGGTGGGAAACAGCTTTACAGATCAGGATCTGGCACATCTTAGGGGAACGCAGGGCATCGGCCACGTAAGTCTCCTGGAACGCCAGCCGGTTATGTGGCAGTCGAGGATTGGTGAAATGGCCGTGGCATTCAGCGGCAATGTTATCAATTCCGATGAATTGATAAAGGAAATGATGGGAAGGGGCAAGTCGTTTTACAGGGGCTATGACATTGAGGTGATCTCTAAGATCATCCTCCAGGAGGAAGATCCTGTCACAGGTATTTCGAATCTCTCCACCAAGGTTCGCGGGGCATACTCATTGGTAGCCCTGTCCAAGGAAGGCATTTACGCAGCCCGGGATACTTATGGATTCCGCCCACTAATTTTGGGACAGGGCCCGGGCACGTATGTGGTGAGCTCGGAGTCCCGTGCCATTCAGAACCTCGGTATGGAAGTGGTGCGGGATGTGCGGCCGGGCGAGATTGTCCTCATCAATGATAAAGGATTTCACACACTGAAACAGCTTGCCTCCCCCCGGCGAGCTTACTGCGCCTTTGAGTGGGCCTACCTCGCGAGCATCGATTCTATTATGGACGGTGTGTACGTGCAGGAGGCCCGCAACAATATCGGAGCCTGCCTGGCAGAACGAGACGAAGAGGAAGGAGGCTTTGAGGCCGACGTTGTGGCCCCCGTTCCCATGTCAGGAATTGGCTATGCCATTGGTTATCACACCCGATCCAGGCTTAACTACCAGGAGGTATTCCTATACAACCGTTACGCGGATCGGAGTTACACCCAGTCAACACAGATTGCCAGGGAAAAGATGGCAAAACGAAAGCTCTCGGTTATACATCATGCGGTCAAGGGCCAGAGGATTGTCCTTTGCGATGATTCGATTGTGCGGGGGACACAGATCTATTACAAGGTGCTTGACCTTAAGAAGGCCGGTGCAAAGGAAGTGCATGTCCGCATTGCCTGCCCGCCATTGATGTATCCATGCGATTTTGGTATTTCCACGCGCAGTTACGAGGAACTCTCAGCGCGGAAAAAAATCGGGGAAGGGAATATCAGCTCAATGGAGCAATTGATGGATCTTGAGGGCTGGATTGCTCAAAAGATTGGTGCGGACTCCCTCAAATATAACACTGTTGATGATTTTGTCACAGCCCTGGGAATCCCAAAAGAGGATCTGTGTCTGAAGTGCTGGAACGGGGTCTCACCAATTGGGAGTTGATGACAGAGCGCCGTGAAAATAATAGCGGATTTATCGTGGTTACATAAGATAAGGGGCCCATTGCTTGGCGGTCTCCAGGATATAGCCTGCAGGAAGGTCCAAGACAATACGGTTGTGACCCGGTAAGAGCACATCCACCTCCAGCCCGGCCAGGGAGAGTAGCGAGGCCCTGAGCTCGCCCCCACTTGCACCGTGGAGGTCAAAGCGGCCGATCGCGTAATCTGCGTAGACCACGTCGCCAGGTATCAGGATCTTGGCTCTCCGGTTGTAAAGACCAATGCTGCCAGGTGAGTGACCGGGAATACTGATCACCTCCCAACTCATGGTACCGATTTCGAGGATTTCATTGCCCTCTAGCTTTCGATCCACCTTAAAGCGAAAGGTGCCGGTTTTTATCCCATACTGGGCCTGGCACATGGCCTGAAACATATCCATTCCATAGACCGTTCTCTCATCCCCCTCTTCCAGGGGTACCGCTTCCGTGGTATGTACCCATAGCTCAGCGTTGGGGAGAACCTTCAGGATCTCCGGAAGGCAGCCAATGTGGTCCAGGTGCGTGTGGGTCATTATCACTCTCTTGATGTCTGAGAGGTCAATCCCCAGCTTCTGTAGAGACTCGATCTTGTACCCCCCCTTCCCCATCAGCCCGGCATCAATGAGGGTGAGATCGGCAGATGAGAGGTCCCCCACCAGATACACGTGAGAGTCGGGTATGAATTCATCCTGGCCCGGAATAAAATATACACCTTCTGTAATTTTTTGCATGCTGTTCTCCTTGGAAAAACTTCCCATCACGCTACAGTATATTCCTGTACATCATGAGGGCCTCCTGCCCCTCAGGGTAAAAATTCTTCTTAATCTCAGAGGCAACAAATCCATGTTTCTTGAAAAGCCTTTGACCGTCAAGATTCTCTACGGCGGTATGAAGGATCAACATCTCAATCTCGTGTCCCCTCGCTTCCCGCACGACCTCTTTCATAAGGAGATCACCGATACCGCATCCCTGCCACTCCGGTTCAACTGCAATGCCTAGCAATTCAGAGACCCGTGGAGCGTACCATTCATGCGGTAGTCGCCCCATCATCGCGAAGCCTGCGGGCGCCTTTTTTACCAAGGCCAAAATGGTCACCGTCATGCCGGACAAGAACCAGCGCGGCAGTGTGTCATCGTAGGCACCATACTGCTGAAACACCTTCTTGCTCAGATTCCTGATATATTCCACATCCGATGTCTCTGCAGGCCTAATAATAACTTTCGGTTTTTTGGGGATCCTTTTTTCGTAAGGGGGTGCTCCTCTCAAAGGGTCGGCGATCTTCTGCAGGGTGCCACCTAACCCCACCCTCGATTTTCGAAGTCGCTCAATCCGTTTTATATCCCCGTATTTTCCGAACCGACCCCGGTTGCCCATCGTAGAGCCCCCTATTTTTCGCCTCGAGCGGAGGCCTGTGCGCCGATTCCCACTCAAGCACCCAGGTTCTTCCAGAACCGACCATGGGCTGCCGCCACCTGTTGCAGCGCATAGTCAACCTTTCCCTGGTCTCCTCTGGAAATTATTTCCTCCTTATTTGTTTCGGTTAAGCCGGCAAGTTCTTTTAGCACTGCCTCTACCGAATCCCTGAGACCCGCTAGATCGTACCCTCCCTCAAGGGTAATCACGACCCTTCCTCCACAGCATTTCGTGGCGATATCCATAATTGACCGCGTTAGGCCGGCAAAACCACCGGGGGTTACGCGCATTCCACCAAGAGGATCACTTCCATGAATGTCAAAGCCGGCAGATACCAGAACCAGGTCCGGGTTGAACTCGAGCGCGATCGGTTTCAATATCCTTTCAAAAATACCGAGAAACTCCCCGTCCCCGTGCCCGGCTGAAAGAGGTACGTTGACCGTAAATCCTTCTCCTGCACCACTCCCCACCTCACGAAATGCACCACTGCCCGGATAGAAGGGGTATTGATGGGTGGAAAAATAGAGGATCGAGGGATCTTCTTCAAAAGAATGCTGGGTGCCGTTACCGTGGTGGAGGTCCCAGTCAACGATCAGAACCCTTTTGAGGTGGTGGGATTCCTGCGCGTATCTCGCACCAATGGCCACATTGTTGAAAATGCAGAAACCCATAGCCCGGCTCATTTCCGCATGGTGGCCCGGGGGTCTCACCAGAGCGAATGCATTGTCCAGCGCTCCTGATATTACCATGGCTATTGCCCCGCATAACCCTCCCGCCGCCAAAAGCGCTGCCTCATAGGATCCGGGAGAGGTGGAGGTATCGGGGTCAAGGGATCTCTGTTCCTTACCCTTTGTCCTTTCCACCATGTCCACATAGTCAGAAGAGTGGATCAATAGTAGCTCTTCCCTCTTAGCCTCCCTTACCGGAACGTCGATGAAACGCCCCGCCATTTCCGGCTTTTGAAGCATTCCATAAATAGCTTGCAGTCTCTCGGGACTTTCCGGGTGAAAGGCACCCGGCCGATGATTAATATATCTTTCGTCTCTCACAATGCCGGTCTTCATCATTTTTATCTCCCATCAGTTCATGTCTAACAGTTCACCACAAACGCGAGACTTTCCTCCTTTGCCAACTCACTATCAGTGCAGATCCTCACCAATATCCGAGGCTCTTAGCTTTGCACATCAGCTCATGGTCGGTCAAAACAGATCAAGGAAACTTAGAGTCATAACAGGAAATAGTATGGATGGACCGTAGTCCGGGTTTCCTAGCGAATTTGCTGAAATCCACTCACCATGAATTGTACTGCGATTACCGCAAGGAGTAG
>DATKYC010000271.1:0-6410 GCA_035528695.1 Acidobacteriota bacterium
GGTAACAATTTTACCCATGAGCATCCCGATGAGAAAGATTGCCAGAACAATAATAACAGCAACAACTTTTGGCTCTTGCCAGTTTATTCGCATATTAACCTTTTACTCCTTAAAAAAGTGGTAAGCGAATCCCTAAAAAGAAAATCATTCTCTTGCATTTCAATATTTAAAAGGAGCATCATCGGCTCTTGACTCATTGGTCTAATTACAGACTCATTGGTCTAATTACAATTAATAAAGATCTTTATATTAGTAAATAGCCTTTATAGATGATTTTTCGAATGATTTTTCTTCTTTTCTTCTCACCTAGGAAGATGATTTATTCTCACCATCTTTTGCATCGCAAGATAATTTACAGTCGAGATATGACTCTTGATATTTGGCAGGTTGGGGAGAGGTCTCAAATTGTGAGGGAGCTGAGATCTTATTTTGTTCTGTGTTATGACCTTCTCTCCAGGATTACTTTCCATTAAGGGGCTATGGCTAAGTTTATGTCTAGATTTGCTGGAAGGCAACCAGCGAGCGGTAGTATTCGTTTGTCTCCAGGAGTGACTGGTGTGTGCCAACGGCTATAAGGCGGTTCTCGTTTAGCAGCAGAATGGAGTCTGAGTTCTTGATAGTAGAGAGTCGGTGTGCTGCCACAAACAGAGTCTTGTCCCGGACGAGAGAGGGAAGCATGCTGAAGATCGACTTTTCTGTCTTGCTGTCCAACGCGGAGGTTGGCTCATCCAGCACCAGGATGTCTGGATTTTTAACCAGCGCCCTTGCAATGGAGAGCCGCTGTTTTTGTCCTTCCGAGAGGTTGATTCCCTTTTCTCCGATTTCAGTTTTATAGCCTGCTGGCAGGCTTTGGATAAACTCGTCGATGCCAGCCGCTTTTGTAGCTTGCATGACCTGCTCTTCGTTTGCCTCGGGGTTTCCGTAGCGGAGGTTCTCCATTATAGTGCCGGACAGGAGGAGCGTACTCTGGGAAACATATCCGATCCGACGGCGTAAAGAACCCACTTCATAGTCAGTTGCTGGGCTGCCGTCGAAGTAGACCTCTCCTGAGGCAGGCCTGTAAAAACGGAGGATAAGACTCATCAGCGTAGTTTTGCCCACGCCACTGGGCCCCACAATAGCGACCTGTTCTCCGGCATGGATACGGAAGGAGACATCCTCGAGTACTGGCTCGCGGTCATCATAGGAGAAGGAGACGTTCTTGAACTCAATCTCCCCTTTTAGCCTATCGACGGTTTTGCCAACTCCTATTTTCTCTTCTGGAACGATGTCAAAAAGGGCCGAGACTCTTTCCAGCGATGCTCGTGCATTTTGCAGTTCAAGGTTAGCTGAGGCTAGATATTGGGCCGGACCGAACACGTATCCCAGGTAGGCCTGAAAAGCAAGCAGAGAACCAAGGGTCCATTGGCCGTCGATCACCAAATAAGCGCCCAATGCCAGCACGACTCCCCGGGCTACAGCAGGCATGGAATTGATTATAAAACTAGCAACTGAACTTACTGTGGATTGTTCCATCGAGATTTGAAATGTACCCTTCAAACCGGACATCAACCGCCCTGTTGTTCGGGCTTCGGAGGAGAAAGCCTTGATCAAAGAGACTGAAGACAATGACTCCTGAAACATGCTCGAGACCATGGCCTGTTTTTCCATACTATGATGGCTCAAGACGTGAACCTTACGAGAAAAGTAACGCACAGAGATAGCTATAAAAGGAAGGATAGCCAGGACACCTATGGCCAGCCTCCACTCCAAATAGAACAAGAGCCCTAATCCACCAATACAGCGAATTGTATTGCTGAAGATGTGGACAATTGTGCCGGAAAAAAACCATCGCAGTCCTTCTACATCAGAAGACAGGCGAGACATTAGGTAACCGGTCTGGTTATCGTCGAAAAATGATTTTGGAAGACTCAGGGTATGATCAAGCAGGTCTTTCTGGATGTCGAGGGTGACTTCCTGCTCAAAGCGGGCAAAATAGTATTTTTGCAGCAAATTCGCCAGGTGTTCCGCCAGGAAGATCCCGATAAGAAGAAGGATTGCTCCGATAAGGAGTCCCAGTTGACGGTTGAGGATGACGTCATCAACGACATAGCGCATGATGAGGGGCTGAGGAAAACCGAGCAAAGAGGTGAAGATGATGAGTCCGGCGCCCACCAAGCCCTTCCACCAGTGCCGGCTGACAAAAGGGCGCAGGTTCTGGAGGTTAGCTTTGAGGCCGGAATAGCCCTCCTTCGCGGCGAGGCGGTCTTCGGGCAGTTTCCTTGATAGACCGCGTTTAAGATAGGAGAACCAGTTGTGCACGTGCTTAATCAGGCGTCTCGAAATATGGGCGAGACTCACTCATTGGAATATTATATTTTTTTTTGGAATCTTATATTTTTTATTGTAGGGGCTTGATTCATCAAGCCCGCACTTATTATTTGTCTGATCAATTGGTTTTCAAAAATTATATATCATAAATAAATAAGGGTCAAACGCAAATAAATAGAGTCAAATCTTTCTTGTTGGGGCTTGATTCATCAAGCCCACCTTTTGATTATTCATATGAACTGATTCATCAAGCCCACCTTATTCCCCCCTTATTTAACCTCCACTTAGCTTATGTTTGCCCTCTGTTTGATCCAGTGATCTTGGTTTATCCCCTGCAGAACTCCAGTGCCTCTGGATAACAAAGGTAACCATATTTAACCTTATTTGCCCTCTATTTGATTTCTGTCTAGCCCCCGGTGCATTTGTTTGATCTATATCGCCCTTCATCTACCACCTATTTGACCCCCTTTTAACCCCTATTTGACCCCCTATTTCTCTATATTATCCCAGTTGCCTCTGTTTGACCCTGCGTGCCTCTGTATAAACGCCAGTGACCCTGTTTGACCCCCATGCTCCATGAATGGTGAGAGTAAATCATCTTTTCAGGTGATATAAAAAGATGAAAGTTCCCTCTAAATTTCATCCCCAAAGGCGATTTACTTACAGGGGTAATTACCTTACCTTTAATTAAGTGTACAGATTAAAGTCTGATCTTGCGTCTTGCCCATACAGAGATGAGAAAGAGTTTTTCGCTTTATGGGCAACTTTATTTTCTTATGAAATTGATTGAGAACAGGATTGAGAAATGAAAATTCAAAATTATGGTGATTGGAGCCTTGATCTTCACCAGAGGGTGGTGGCCCAACGAGTCCCAGTCTCTGCCTCCATAGAAATAACCCAGCGCTGCAATCTAAAATGTACCCATTGCTACAACAGCCTGGCCTTGAGCGACAAAGAAGCCAGAAGCAGCGAACTCACCTATGATGAACACTGCCGCATCCTTGATGAAATCACCGCGGCTGGCTGCCTGTGGCTCCTCTACACGGGTGGAGAGATCTTTGCCAGGAAGGATTTCCTTGATATTTACACTTATGCCAAGCAAAAGGGCTTAATCATAAGCCTCTTTACTAACGGGACGCTCATCACCCCTAAGGTGGCAGATTATCTAGTCCGGTGGCGCCCTTTTTCCATTGAGATAACTCTCTACGGCCGCACCAGGGAGACCTATGAGCGAGTCACGGGCATTCCGGGTTCATACGAACGATGTATGCAGGGAATAAAGCTGCTCATGGAAAGAAGCCTTCCTCTGAAGCTTAAGACCATGGCTATTACCATTAACAAGCATGAGATCTGGGAGATGAAACGATTTGTGGAGGAAGACCTGGGGCTGGAGTTCAAGTTTGACGCCATGATCAATCCCCGGATTGACTGCTCTAAGAGCCCTCTAAACGTGCGGCTTACACCAGAGGAAGTCGTAGCGCTTGACCTGCAGGACCCCAAGCGGGTGACCGAATGGAGGAAATTTGCCAAACGATTCAACGCTCCTGCCCCTTCTGCTGTGGGATGCTCTGATCTCTACCAATGCGGTGGTGGAATAAGTGCCTTTGCCATTGACCCTTCCGGCAAGACTAGTATCTGTGTGCTTTCCCATGGTGATACCTGGGATCTGCGCCAAGGAAATTTTCACGACGGATGGAAGCGTTTTCTCTTGAAGGTGCGCAAGAAAAAGATCACAAGGCACACAAAGTGTGTGGATTGTAAGATAAAGGCCATGTGCGGTGCGTGCCCTGCCTTTGGAGAGCTGGAGAACGGAGAGCCGGAAGCCCCGGTGGATTTCCTCTGCCGCGTAGCTCATCTGCGAGCATACGCACTCGGCATTCCAGTTCCACCCAGCAAAGACTGTGAATACTGCAAAGGCGGTAGTAAATATAAAGACCTGATGCAGGTAGTTGGTTCCCTGCACCAGGGTAAGCCAATAGCTGCGAGCGAGGAGCTTTCAGCAAATAATCTTCAGGAGCCAGCTGTTAGCGATCAAGGATCGCCGCCGCGAGGTGCCTGATAACTAAAAAGGAGAAAAAACCATGAAAGGAAAGACAGCTAACCTCAAGCAAAAAGCAAAGAAGACCTATACGAAGCCAGAACTGAAGAAAGTTCCGTTGAGACCTCAGGAGTCAGTGTTGGGATTTTGTAAGAGTGAGAATATTTATGGACCGGTCGTCTCAACCTGTGCAAACGTCGGCCTAGTTTGTCAAACCCTTGGATCTTGAGGGAGCTATCTAAAAATGCAAATCCCCGAAAATGAGGACTGGTATCCAGTCCTGAATGTTTTCTCTTGTGAGGTAAATGCCAATGGCTGAACTTTTAAAAACAAAAAACAACCAGTGTTCCAAAGAGAGCGTTAGCAGAGTCTATCTTAGGATCGCTGACGTCACTATCGCTCTTACATCCGCTGATCCGAAGCTGAAACTGAGGATTGATGGGTCAATGGAGAAGTTTGTCACTAACGGAAAGGATCCTGACATGTTCATATGGGCAGCCTGGGAAAAGCTGGAAAAAGAGACTTCGGGTGATAAACTCTTCGATTCCGGTGACCTTTGGCAGCTTTATTCTGATTGCGGCTTCTATCATTTCCGCTTCACTTCCCCGGCCTCTGGGAAGATTCCGTATAAAGTGGCCCGGGTCCGGAAAGACTTCAATAAGGGCGGAGTCTTACTTCACCGTCCTTACTTTGACTGCGATCAACCAATATATCCGTTGGAATACCCGTTGGATGAACTTCTTATAAATAATTTTCTTCTTTCGGGAAGAGGAATAGAAGTGCATACAAGCGGTGTCGTGGATGCTCAGGGAAACGGCCATCTTTTTGTTGGTCACTCTGGAGCTGGTAAGAGCACGATGGCCAAGCTCTGGCATGATGAACCAGATGCGAAGATCCTCAGCGACGATCGGATCATTTTGCGGAATTCGGGCGAAAGGATCTGGATGTACGGAACTCCCTGGCATGGTGATGCAGGATTTTCCTCTCCGGAACGTGCCCCTTTGACAAGAATCTATTTCCTGAAAAAAGGACAAATAAACGCACTGCATCTAAAAAGAAAAGCTGAAGCTGTAGAGCGCCTCTTTACTTGCAGCTTTTCTTCTTTTTATAGAACTGAAGCAATTGACTTCAGTCTCGGTTTTTTGGGAAAGGTCGCCAAAGCTGTTCCCTGCTGTGAACTTAGCTTTGTTCCTGATAAACGGGTGATTGAGTTTATTCAAAAATTGGAGAATTGAGTGATGAGGACTGAGGATAAAGTAATGAATAATGGGAAATTGCAGGCCAAGCGGGAAAAATTAAAATCCTTGCACTGCCCATCCCCTCAGTCCTCTTTATTCAATTCTCGAGATTCTTTACTCAATACTCGGTTCCTTTCCCTTGTCTACAATTCCCCAGTTCCAAATCCCGATCAAAGCGCTAAATCTCGATCATTTAGTTCTCAGTACAACAGCACGTGCTCGACTCCCAGTCCGCAGAACATCAAAGAGTCCGCGACATGCTGTCCGCAACTCAGCAGCGAGCGCGTCACACGATGTCCACAGCACAGCAAAGAGTCGGCGGCACGATGTCCGCAGAACATCAAAGAGTCCGAGATGCGCAGCTTACAGCACTTATTTATTGACGTGAGCACTGAGTTTCTGCGTCGCGGGCAAAGTGTGCGATTTCAAGCACCTGGCCGGAGTATGCATCCCGCAATAAAGGAAGGGGAGACCATCACAGTAGCACCCATTGCGCCAGTCAATATCAAACGGGGAGACATTCTCCTTTATATCGTGGGAAGGAAGGTCATTGCTCATCGGGTCGTCAGCATCAAGAGCGAAAAAAACGACTCCCAATCTCACTCTTCGGCTAATTTCGCGATTCAGTCCACATCTCATTCCCCGGCTAATTTCTCGACTCATGCATCGACTCCCTCACTGGCTCATTCCTCCGCTCACTCATCGACACAAGCATCGATTCACTCTAAGGCACTGAATCCTCAGCTCATATTTATTTTACGTGGCGATGCTTCGCTAACCTGCGATGATCCGGTCGAGGCACAACAGGTTTTGGGTAAGGTCGT
>DATKYC010000272.1:0-3628 GCA_035528695.1 Acidobacteriota bacterium
TCCTCTTCCCCGGAAATAAAATAGCCCATCTTCATTTCCAAGGCTTTGGCCAATTTTATCACCATTCCCAGAGGAGGTGCCACAGCCCCTTCCTCGATTTGCTCCAATAGCGAAATATCAATATCGGTTCGCTTGGAAATATCTTCAAGACTTAAACCCCTACTTTCCCTCACCGCCTCAAGACGTTCGCCAACATTAACCTGGATGTCCTCTTGAGGGGGTTGACCGCCGATACTATCTATGAAATCCTGCTCCTCATCCCTTCTGGCAAACTGGCTCGTCATATCACTCAAAAAATCTTCGTATTTTTCCTTTCCATTCTTCTGGCCTTTTTCCTCTTCCATAATAAACTTCCTTCGTTGATGGGCCCTTGGCCCGTGAGCTTGATCTACTTTGTCTTTCACAAATTGGGCGCCCCTTTCCAGGGCGAGAATGTTTATATCTATCATCTTATGATACCTGGGATCAAGGGCGCGGTAAAGAGCCTTTCCTAGCGATTTGACGCTCACCGCACCACTTTTCTGGACAGCCGCTCCCAGGACTACCATATTGGTCAACCTCTCGTTGCCAACCTCGGAAGCAAGCTCCCTGCTTGGGACCATAAGACACTCGATCCCTTCAAAATCTGCCTCATTAGCAGAGATAAGAGATGCGTTCACCACGAGCAAACCACCTTTCTTGACCCTGGGTCCAAACTTCTCTAGAGAAGGCTGATTCATAACGATGGCTGCTGTAGGCTCCTGTACGATGGGTGATCCAATTTCCCGATCTGAAATCACCACAGTGCAATTGGCGGTGCCACCTCTCATTTCCACGCCATACACAGGCATGTAGGATACCCTCTTGTTTTCAGCCATGGCCGCATATGAAAGGATATTGCCCATCATCATTACGCCCTGGCCACCAAACCCGGCTATGATACAATCAAAATACATTACTCACGCCCCCCTTTAAAAATGCCCAGAGGGAAGTATGGAACCATCTCTTCCCGAACTCGTAGGGCGGCCTGCTGTGGCGACATCTTCCAGTTAGTGGGACATGCGGAGAGAAGTTCCACGAAGCTGAACCCTTCCCCATTGATCTGGACTTCAAAGGCTCTTTGCAACAATTTCCTTGCCTTCATAAGATTCTTAGGGTCATTCACAGCCCCTCTCGCAATAAAGGTTGTTCCCGGCAGCACGGCCAGGAGTTCAGCCATTTTTATAGGGAACCCATTTGTACCAAGGTCCCGGCCAAACGGCGTGGTCGTTGTCTCCTGGCCAGGCATGGTTGTTGGAGCCATCTGGCCCCCGGTCATGCCATAGACAGTATTGTTTACAAAGACCACCGTTATACGCTCGCCTCTGTTAGCCGCATGGATGATTTCTGCTGTTCCAATAGCCGCCAGGTCACCATCGCCCTGGTATGTAAAAACAAACTTGTCTGGACTGGCTCGTTTCACACCCGTTGCCACGGCAGCAGCCCTTCCATGGGGAGCCTCTAACACATCTAGATTAAAATAGTCATAGAGAAAGACAGAACATCCCACCGAAGCCACGCCGATGGTCTTCTCTCTCAGCCCGTACAGATCGATACATTCGGCGACGAGCCTGTGAATGATCCCGTGGTGACAGCCGGGGCAGAAATGAAACGGGATATCCGTTAAGGCTTCCGGCCTTTTGAATTTCTGCTTCATTTATTCGATCCTTTTCCTATAAATCTTCCTTATCTCTTCAAAGAGTTCGTCAGGTGAGGGTATTGATCCTGGCGGCCGTCCATAAAAGTCAACCTGAGTCTTCTTGTGACCTACCGCCAACTTCAGATCTTCCACCATCTGTCCGGTATTCAATTCCACCGCCATAAAGTTCCTCACTGTGAGGGAAATCCTTTCTAAGGCAGCAGATGGAAAGGGAAACAAAGTTATCGGACGAAACAGCCCTACCTTCATACCCATATCTCTTGCCATATAAATACCGGTTTTCACAATTCTTGCGACAGAACCGAAGGCCACAACAATAAGCTTTGCCCCTTCGAGATACATTGTTTCATACATGATCTCTGACTTCATGCGGCGGTAGTTTTTGTAAAGCATCCAGTTGTGCTCAGTAAGCTCCCCTTCAGAGAGGTAAAGGGACTTTAGAAATCTGGGATTCCGCCCCTTTGCTCCTGTCAAAGCCCAGTCCTTATTAAATTCTTTTGGTTTGTACTTGCTCCTTTTCAGGGGTTCCTTTATTTGGCCCAGTAGCGCGTCCCCCAGAATAACTACAGGATTCCGGTACTTATCGGCCAGATCAAATGCCTTAATTGTGAGATCGTAATTCTCTTGAACCGAATGCGGTGCCAATACTATTGTTCTATAGTCACCGTGCCCGCCCCCTCGGGTTGCCTGGAAATAATCGCCTTGGGAAGGAGAAATACCACCAAGCCCTGGTCCACTCCTGCTCATGTTGACAATGACACCAGGTATTTGGCTCGCGCACATATATGAGATGCCTTCCTGCTTAAGGGAAATCCCGGGACTGGAGGAAGAAGTCATAGCCCTTGCACCTGTCGCACCCGCTCCCAGCACCATATTTATCGAGGCAATCTCGCTCTCAGCCTGTATAAACGTTCCTCCCACTTCGGGGAGATGCCGTGCCAAGTATTCTGGAATATCATTCTGGGGGGTGATCGGGTAGCCGAAATAGAAACGGCACCCGGCCTCAATAGCCCCCATGGCAATAGCTTCGTTTCCTTTCACAAATAAAGTATCTGCCAACTATCTTCTCCTAAAGCTTAATTGATAAACTCGCAAAAAGTCATAAATGGGACGGCACAGTAAAAAGCTCCAAATGCAAGGCTTGCGAGGCTTGAGGAATGAGGCGTACTTACAGTACGCCGCAATGACGAAAGATGAAGCGTAACGCAGCAGTTGGACTTTTTACGAAGCCGTCTTACTTGAATACCGTAATCACCAGGTCGGGGCACATCTCAGCACAAAACGCACACCCTGTGCACGCCTCCATGTCTTCGATGATTGCCACAGGATACCCCGCGCCATTTAGTCTAGTGCCCACCTTTAGCAGCTGTTTGGGGCACGCCATTACACAGAGCCCGCAACCTTTGCAACGGGCTTCTCTCAGTTCTATCATTGCCATCTCACAATCTCGTACTACGTTTCGAGAACGAAAATTACTTCCATCCTCACACGATATTCACTGATTCTATCATTTTCTACAGCCACCCTTTGCTCAAGGATCCTCAGTCCGGTAATCCCCCTCAATGTGCGGTTGGCCCTCTCAAACCCGGCCTTGATAGCTTCGTCAAAACTTACGGGTGAGGCAGCGATAATCTCCGAAATTCTCGCTACACGGTCCATACAATGGCCTCCTCATTTAATTGTAAGATAACCGATAAATTTATAGTCCACATACAGAACCCGGACACCCGACTCATTTACCTATACTTTCGATCTCCAATCGATCTCGGTAAGAAGTCCCTCATTCTTGGTCATATCTTTCAATAAAAGAGATGACAATGCGGAATATACAGGGCCTGGTAAACCATCACCGATTTGCCTCCGATCATAGCTGACCACCGGTAGCAGATTTAGTGAAGTGCCGGTTAGAAATACCTCTCTTGCCTGGTAGGCATCTCCAGGGGGAATCCT
>DATKYC010000273.1:0-2901 GCA_035528695.1 Acidobacteriota bacterium
CTGGTCTCCTTTCATCCTGGACGAGCTTTCGGGCCTTCGGCGGGATCAGCCCGTTATTCCTGATATCGCCAAGGGCGAGCCAGGGTTCCTGGCCAGAAATACCGGTTTTGTGACCATCATTCGAGGCAAGAGAGGGGTCGCTCAATACGGTCAGATAAACTACCTCGGTATAACCAGGGACGCCAATAGGGCAGCAGCTAAACAGTGGGTGGAGTTCCTCCTCACCGACGGGTATCTCAGGTGGTTAGGGATGGCGGCAGAGGGTAAATTGCCAATGCGTAAAGGGACCCGAGATAAGCCAAACTGCTTTATTGACGGATGGATGGGTCTCGAGTTCGGGGTGACAACCCGGGCCAAAATCTCCAAGTTTTACGGAATGGACGTAGTAAAAACCATCATAGCCGGGGTGGATGGGTTCGATCGCTGGGGATTTGCCAAAGGAAAAGGGGCCCTTATCTCCAAGATCTATGGTACAAAGATTATTCCGGAGATTCTAAAACGATTCCTGGATGGTGAAATAAGTGCAAAGCAGGCTGCCCGGATGATGGACGAGCGGGTGAAAGCGCTGGAGGACTGATGAAAGCAATTTAGATCCACAAAAGTTTTTCTGTACATGTATAATAGTCAATAATCAATCGCCAATAGTCAATAACAAATGGTTAATCGTCAATCTCTTTTAGATCAAGAGGCCCGGCTTGCCTTCTGGATGTTGGCCCCCACATTCATAGTGGTCATGGCCTTTGTGGTCTTCCCGGTGATCTGGAACCTGTGGCTGAGCCTCAAACCCGTCTCACTTGGAGATCTTCGAGGGATATCCCTTTTCGAGTTCAACCTCAGCCTTGTAAATTTTCAGAAGGTATTTGGAGATCCGGATTTTGTGCAGGTACTTCTGACTACGTTGGTTTATACCGTTGGGGGAAGCGTTCTCTCCATTATTCTGGGCCTGACGGCTGCCCTCCTGGTGCACGGGGAATTCCCCGGCCGGGGCTTGCTCAGGGGCCTCTTTATTGCCCCCTATGTCGCTCCTGTGGTGGCTGTTACCTTCACCTGGAGTTTTATTCTGGATCCCCAACTGGGCGTCCTCAACTGGCTGGCCGTGAACACGGGCCTCCTGACACAACCGATTCCATTTCTATCCCAGCGCTGGGTGGAGCTGGATATAATGGGGGTGAGTGTCCGTCTGCCCCTGGCGCTCACTTCGGTGATCCTATTCGAGGGATGGCGTTATTTTCCCTTTGCCTTTCTGTTTATTCTTGCACGCCTCCAGAGCATTCCGGATGAACTCTACCAGGCTGCATCGGTCGACGGGGCAAGCCCGTTTCAGCGGTTCTACAACATCACTCTTCCTCAGCTTGCCACGGTCTTGTCAACGCTGTTTCTCTTCCGCTTCATCTGGACCATCAACAAGTTCGACGACATTTTTCTGCTCACACGAGGGCATGCCGGGACCAAGGTCATGACCATAAAGGTATACGATTACGCCTTTGGTGAGTTCAACATAGGGGCGGGTTCTGCGGTGGCCATGGTCCTTTTTGCGATTCTCTTGCTCTTTCTCTTTATCTACTTCCGCTGGATTGTAAAGGAGACGTAATAGGATGAGTCGAGAACATTTGGAGACAAACATCATCCGGATCCTCCGGATATTGGGGATCATCTTCTTCGTCATAATCGTTGCCTTCCCCTTCTACTGGATGATCGTCTCTTCTTTCAAGTCCCTTGAAGAGATTCTCCTGAGGCCCGCGAACCTATGGCTGGATATCAGGAAAATTAATTTCCGTGCCTACTATGAAGTCCTTTTTGAACACGGCTTTGCCCGGCACATCTCTAACAGCGCATATGTCTCAATCATCACCGTGGCGCTCTCTGTCACCTTAGCCACAGTGGGGGGATACGCCGTCACCCGGCTCCGTTTTCGCGGCCAGGCGTTTATGTCTTACAGCATCCTGGTTATCTACATGTTCCCGGCCATCGTCCTGGTGATCCCACTTTATGTGGTATTTTCCCACATGGGGCTGCGGGATTCCATGCATGTGCTCATTCTGGTCTACCTGGCCCAGACTCTTCCTGTGGCACTATACATGCTCCGGAGCTATTTCCAAACCCTCCCCGTTGAAATAGAGTACGCAGGACTGATAGATGGATGCAGCCGTATGGGTGTGATCTGGCGTATCATTATTCCCCTCTCCGCACCGGCACTTGCAAGCGTTGCCCTATACACATTTATGATCGCCTGGAATGAGTTTCTATTTGCCTTCATGTTTCTGGATACCCCTGAAAAATTCACCCTATCCAGAGGGGTCGTCCAGTTAGCAGGAAGTGTACATTTATCCAAGCAGCTCGTGATGGCCGCTTCAGTCATGGTGACTGTCCCCATTCTCGTTTTGTTCCTTTTCTTTGAACGCCACCTGGTTCGGGGCCTTACTTCGGGGGCCATGAAAGGTTAAACATGGCATCACTGACCTTAAAAGCAATTACCAAACGATTTGGGAAAGTTATAGCAGTTTCCGGTGTAGATCTCGAGGTGAAAGATGGGGAGTTCTGTGTACTTTTAGGGCCCTCGGGCTGTGGAAAGAGTACGCTGCTCAATATTATTGCAGGTTTGATTCCCCAGGATCAAGGCACAGTACTACTGGATGGTCAGCCCATTGACAGTCTCGCCCCGCGGGACCGGGATATCGCTATGGTTTTCCAAAGCTATGCACTTTACCCCCACATGTCGGTAGCCCAGAATCTAAGCTTCGGGCTTCGCATGCGCGGAATCCCCAAGCCAACCATCCGTGAGAGCGTACAATGGGTAGCCCGCCTCCTGGGCTTAGAAGATCTTCTGGACCGAAAACCACGGGAACTCTCCGGAGGACAGCGGCAGCGCGTGGCCATGGGCAGGGCGTTAGTGCGCCGGCC
>DATKYC010000274.1:0-2340 GCA_035528695.1 Acidobacteriota bacterium
TATTGCCTCGCTGGTGAACATGTTTATTCGAAGCAGTGGCATGAGCCTTATGATCAGCTATATAGGCGTCCTGGTTTTTGTGGGATTGACGGCCTATGACACCCAAAAGATAAAGAATATGGCACTTACTCAGCCGGCGGGACTTGATGGGGCTGTGCTCCGGAAGGGGGCGATCTTAGGGGCACTCTCCCTCTATCTTGATTTTGTGAACCTGTTCTTGATGCTTCTTAGGATATTTGGGCAAAGCAGAGAATAGGGGATGCCGATTTGGCGGGTAATTTATTACTTGTATCCCCCTGGCCGGGCGCTGGGCTTGACAGGGGGATATTGTTTTTAGGTGGTTTTGGGGTTTATGAAACCTTCCTATCTGAAACTTTACGGTAGCGGAGAGCTTTCGAGTCGCCTGAAAAAGGCATTGAGTCTTTTGGAGGCGTGCTGCCTCTGTCCCCGTGCATGCGGCGTGAACCGGTTAAATGACGAAAGAGGCTTTTGCAACACAGGAAGAAAGGCGAAGGTAGCAAGTTACAACGCCCATTTTGGAGAAGAGGCACCGCTTGTGGGGAGGTATGGCTCTGGAACAATATTTGTCAGCTCCTGTAATCTGCTTTGCAGCTTTTGCCAGAATTACGATATCAGTCACCTTGCAGAAGGCGTAGAGGTGGAGCCGGAGCACCTTGCCACCATGATGATCCATCTTGCTGAGAGGGGTTGCCACAATATCAATTTTGTGACCCCGAGCCACGTGGTCCCGCAGATCATTGAGGCGCTCATCTTGGCCGTGGAGCAGGGGCTAAGGGTGCCGCTGGTGTATAATTCGGGAGGCTACGACCGGAAAGAGACCTTGGAGCTTTTGGGAGGGATTTTTGATATCTACATGCCCGATTTTAAATTCTGGGATGATCAATGGGCTGAGAGGTTTTGCAAGGCCCCCGATTATCGGGAGGTTGCGGTGAAGGCAATAAAGGAAATGCACCGTCAGGTGGGTGACCTGATAATCAACGATGATGGTATTGCCCTTAAGGGATTGCTGGTGAGGCACCTGGTTATGCCCCAGCACGTCTCCGGGAGTGAAAAAATTATGGAATTTCTGGCAAGAGAAGTCTCTCCGAATACCTACATCAATGTAATGGATCAATACAGGCCTTGCGGCACCGCACATCAGGACGAATTTATCAGCAGGAGGCTGACGGCACAAGAGTACAAAGATGCGGTAGATGCGGCAAGGAAGGCAGGCCTGACGCGTCTTGATTCCAGGGATCGGATCCGCCTGCTGTTCAGGTTCTAATGGAGACAGAAAAGGTATTTGTCATAGGCGATATTCACGGTTGCCTCGATATGCTTCAAAGGCTTATGGACAAAATCGAATGGCGACCAGATAAGGATCGGCTTATATTTTTGGGCGATTATATCGACAGGGGCAAGAACCCCAAAGGTGTGGTCGACTATATACTCGGTCTGATCGAGTGTTCACCCCATGTTGAGTGCCTTGTGGGTAACCACGAAGCAAGTTTCCTGGACTACCTCAACGGGAAAGATCGCAACCTATTCCTCTTTAACGGCGGGTGGAGCACGCTGGAGAGCTATCGAGAGGACAAAACAAGTGGCGACGGGCCTCTAGTTCCCCAGACACACATGGATTTTTACCGATTTCTAAAGCCTTTTGTCGAACTCGAGGACTACTATATTGTCCATGCGGGCTTCAGGCCGGGAGTGTCCCTGGGAGAGCAATCGCTTGAGGATATGGTCTGGATCCGGGAACCCTTTATATCCTCTGAGTTTGATTTCGGGAAAAAAGTTGTTTTCGGTCATACCCCGTTCCGGAAGCCTCTGGTTATGGGAAACAAGATAGGCCTTGATACTGGGGCCGTATTTGGGAATATGTTAACTTCACTGGAATTTCCAGATCTCAGATTCCATTCCGTGGGGGCGTGAGTAGTTGATAGGGATCACAGCCACTATTCCAATAGAGATAATTTTTGCCGCAGGGCGAAGGCCTGTGGACCTAAATAATCTATTTATTACTTCTAGTAAACCAGACAAGCTTGTGGCCCAGGCAGAGTCAGCGGGGTTTCCTCACAGTATCTGTTCCTGGATCAAGGGGATCTATTCAGTGGTGATCGGTCATGAGGTAAAAGAGGTTATAGCGGTGACCGGTGGAGATTGCAGCAATACCATAGCACTGGCCGAACTCCTTGCGCGCAGGGGAGTCAAGGTGATCCCCTTTGAATATCCGCTGACCCCTAACAGGGAGGCTCTCATGGCGGAAATGGAGAGACTCGTCAGAGGCCTCTCAACCGACTGGCCGGCAATAGAGCGTATCAGGTCCAGCCTCGAGGGCGT
>DATKYC010000275.1:0-4373 GCA_035528695.1 Acidobacteriota bacterium
GAGTGGTTCACGGATATCGGCCCGGAGAACCGCTACCTCAACTATCTCTCCTGGAAGAGGGCGATCCAGGCTGCCTACGGTAACCGGTATGACCTGGTTTTTACCATAGGAGGAGTGGAGAGCGACTTAAGGGAAGATAACTTCTATGCCTACGGGAGGATTGAGGAAAGCAAGCTGAACGGGGTCGCTTACAGCATCAGACAGGCCATCCAGTTAGCCAAGGCAGACGGGCACGATAAAATCCTCATCCCACCCTGCCACTGGTTCTACGACTGCACCGACACGCTCCTCAACATGAGGGAGTTAAATGGCCTGCCTGTCCAGCCCAAAGAGGACATTGCGGCTCAAAAGTACGACCTTACCTATTGTGAAGATATGGAAGGAAAAGCGGTACCCTGCGGCACCGCAGACTCTGTAGCTCAAATCACCATAGCCTCGTCCTACAGTCACTTCACCCAGGAATTTGCCACTACCTACTATTCGGTGTTGAGAGGCGCCCTGGAGAAATTCGGGCTCTATCCCAAAAAGGTAGATATCAAGCTTTCAGCCTCGCAGTTTGTGACAAAGCTTAACGGGGGGAGTGTTGAGGTAACATCAAACTCCCATGAAATCAAGGGAGCCAGGATCGATATTCCAGCAGACCCGTATCCCGACAGGCCGGAAGGCTGTACCCCGGAGACAGCCATTCCTACCAACGACCCCAGCGACACCAACGACTGCCTGTGGGAGGATACGGTCATCACTATCGGCCGTCAACTTAACCCACCCTCCATGAAGAAGGCTCAACCAGTCGGACCGGCAGTTCACTTTGGTCCGTACCGAACCTTCTTCAACCGAGATGTAACCATCACAGTCCCTTATAAGAAAACTGAGGCTAAGCCTGAAGAATTGAAGGTATACATCTACAATCATGTTATGGAAGACTGGGATCCCATAACCCCTACAGGTATAGACAGCACCAGCAGGCTGGTTTCCTTCAAGACCAACGTGCTTGGGCTTTTCAGGGTAGGAGTGGAAAGGTAAGAAGAAAATAATGGGCACTTCGGGGCTGTTGAAAAACCCCATACCGTCGTTCTGAGTGGTAGCGAAGAATCTCTAACCAACTGATATTCTCAACGTCACACAACACAGAGATCCTTCACTCCCTTCAGGATGACACTTTTTCAACAGGCCCGCTGCCCCTATTTACCCATTTTCCTCGAGAAGGTAATGCTTCAGATGGTAAAGGCAAATGCTATATTAGCTAAAATTACTATCAAGCAGGTAGTCCTGACGGATCAGAAGTTGGTGAAACGTGGTTATAGACCACGCCAGATGTGGAGAAGAAGATAAAAAAGGATCCAGAGTGTATGTATGGCATTAAGGAGATTTCAGCTGCAAGGATTCACCAGGTGCAAGTATCCGCACCGCTGTGTCTGGAGCAACTTTCCCTACATCTCGCTGAAACTGCTCCGTAGAACCACTATATCTTAAGAAGATACGGTCCCTGATGGGACCGGCGCTGTATTCATAGTGGATGGGTACGGCCACACGGGGACGCAAGATTGCGCACAGTTTTGCCGCATCTTCAGCATTCATAACGACTTTACGGTTTCCAAGGGGACGGATGACCAGTCCATTGATAGGCAGCAAAGCTAGGTTAATAAATTGGAATCTGTTTGAAATTTCTGCCAGCTCTGGAATAAAAAGAGTGTCTCCGCCGAAGTAGACTGAAAAGCCCGAACTTGAAAAAATACAGGTAATCTCCGGGGAAAGATGCTTAGCAGGGGTCGCTGTCACCTTGACCGATCCTAAGGTTGTCTCCTCCCATGCATCGAGCTCTGTGACATTTTTAAAACCAGCCTTTTTTAAGGCTCTGGAAATACCACGTTTGACTACAAAAGGAACATTTTTATCGGTATAATTTTTAAAGGCTTTCATATCATAATGGTCGAAATGTGGGTGACTCACAAATACCCCGGACAGACGCGGCAACGCATCCACCGTTATGCCTAGGGGCTCATTTCGGCGATAACTGGGCTCCTGGGGAAACCATGGATCAGTCAAGATGGTATTACCATCAAAATCAATCAGCACGGTGGAATGGATAATGCGAGTAAGAGTCAGAACACTCATGTTCAAAAGCCCCCTTTTTTATATTTGGATTACCTTCAGAATGCTAAACGATACATCTCAGCTCAAGACACGTTACCTTCTATCAGTTCTGAAGTAATCAGCCAATACCTCTAATGGCATCGCTTGGTTTCATGAGTACTCTGATTACTGCAGGAAAAACCCCACCAAAAAAACCAATCAGAATGGAAATGAAGAGACCATAGATTATGATCAAAGATTTTGTCTCTATGCAATACAAATGCCGAACAGTATTGGGGTTGTCCCTCTATTTTGCTTGTCCCTATTTTCCCACTATTTCCTCATCGGATTCGCTGGAGCTGCGCCGTTCGATCTGCTCAATAAGATCGTTGAATATTAAGGTATGAAACGGGAGGCATGCGTACCAATAGACCTTGCCCCAAAATCCGGACGGCTGGTAATAAGCATTCACTGAGAGTGTGTTTGCTCCATCTGCATTGGTGTCAATAGAAAACTCCAGCCACGCGCGTCCCGGAAGCTTCATTTCAGCACGCAGGAGAAGCCGCTGCTCTGATTGGATATCCTCCACGCGCCAGAAATCCACGACATCATTGACTCGAAGGAAGCGCGAATGGCGCCGACCACGTGAAGTACCCACACCCATCAGTATCCTGTCCACTATACCCCTTAGCTTCCACAGCCAGTTCGTGTTGAACCAACCTTCCTTGCCACCCACTCGGCAGATAGAACTGAAAAGGGCGGCAGGAGATTTTTTTGTGTGGAGTGAGGCTGATCTAATGTACAGTTTCCTTCGATCCATCTCCGTAAGTTTCATAGCTAATGCGTGGGCTGGAGGGTAGGCATCCGACCATCTGGTATAAATACGGTCTTGATCCTCTCGTGATAACGCCCGTAAAACCGCTTCCCGATAGTGAAGCAGTTCAATCCTAACAATGTCGCGTATATCATTGTTCTGACAGATGACCGTGTTAGTAGTGCTCTCCAGAAGAGAGAAGACGATTGAGTGGGGAACAGGGGTAACAAGGCTTGCGAGATAGGAATACATACGAATGTTGGAGAGAAACAGCGGGATAAAGAGCCGTCTCAAGCAGAGAATCTCTGAACACACCCGCAACATTTCATGGTAGCTAAGGATGTCGGGGCCCCCAATATCATAGGAAAAGCCTGCCGTTGTTGGTGTTTCGAGAACCCCCATGAGATACATAATAACATTGCGGATAGCGATTGGTTGGCATTTGGTCTTAGCCCAGGGGGGCAAGAAAAGCACTGGCAAGCGTCGTACCAAGTTCTCTATCATCTCAAATGAAGCGCTTCCTGACCCGATAATGATAGCCGCTCTTAGCACGGTAAGCGCTGCAGTCCCCCGCATCAATTCACTTGCTATCTCCTGTCTGCTCCGCAGATGGTCCGAGAGCTTGGACTGAAGATCACCCAAGCCGCCGAGATAGATGATGCGACTTACTTTGTTCCGGTCTGCGGCTTTTCTGAAGTTTGCTGCTGCCTGGATGTCAAGTTGCTTAAATCGCTTGTGACCGTGCAATAGAGAGTGGATCAAATAGTAGGCAGTGTGGATCCCCTCCAAAGCCGATACCAAGCTGTCTAGGTCCAGGGCATCCCCGATGACGATCTCCACCCCAGGCCATCGCTCACTGTACTCGGATGAAAAAGCGCGCACCATCACCCTGACATCATATCCCCGGGCAAGAAGCTCAGGGACAAGCCGTCCCCCGACATACCCGGTAGCGCCCGTTACCAGGATCTTGCCAACATGGGGTTGAGGGGAAGTCTGAAGGTCCTGACAAAACAGGTCGGCGTTCCTCAACACATCTTCATTCCATATCTCTTTCCCAAGAGGAGTCTCGCCATTTCTTTTCACTTGAGTATTCATGGTAGAAAATAGGGTCAACGGGCCTGTTGAAAAAGTTCACTTCTCGCAGCTCAAGAAGCTTTTTCGACCATTCTAAAACTCACGCCACTGCAAATTCGAAACTCGCGTTCCGCTCAAACAGTCGAATTTGCAGCCGTTCTGTTCGTTAAGAATGGTTCCCGAAAAAATCTGTAATTCGCACTCGGAACTCCCTTTCTCAGGTTTTTCAACAGACCCTCAACGCCTATTTTTACCTATTAGGTTTGACCCACTAATCCCCGACAATCTCATTCAGTCCTTCTACGATGAGGCTGATCTCTTCAGCAGATACTCGCCCGACCTTTTTTCCAATCCGCTCAACCGAGAGCGTCCGTATCTGGCTGATCTTCGCCCAGGAGCGCTTTGGGAGTTT
>DATKYC010000276.1:0-3684 GCA_035528695.1 Acidobacteriota bacterium
CCGCACCAGGAGCGAGATACCCTGGCCTTGGGCAAGCGCTGAGTACCAGGGAGCCTTGAGGCGTGTGCGGTACTCCCAGTCAAAGTGGTGGTTCCAGACCCATAATCCCGCCGGGTTCTTCTCTAAATTGGCAATTAACCAATCGGAGACGGTCAGAAACTTCCGGCGACGCTGTGAAACTCTGTATGAATAGAAAATATTGTAATTACCTAAACCATACTGGGCGATGGCGATGGGATTGTATTGAAGACCAACAGACCCATGGTAGTCCAGCATGGGGATGCCGTTATCATCGTAATGACCCGGGTAGTCGGCCTTGGCGATGAATGGCATATAATACTCGCCCAGTTTGCCGGGCTCAAAGTTCTTATTAACCCGAGGCTTCCCGTGCCAGAAGGTGAGATGGCTTGTATTCAAGCCCAGATATGCTGAAAAAATTCTTCTATAATAATCAAGCCGCTTCATTTACGAGACCAGTGAGGTACCGAAAATACAGACATATAAGGACCTCCTTGACAGGAGTGATATGATCTACCGGGTTCTTAGCAGGACTAAGGAGTCGCTTAAAGGTAGTGCTGAAAGGGATCTATTTACGTTTCTTTGTAGGCGGCTCATCCCTATATTCACTTCAGCATTCGTTTGTTTTGACAATAACGCTGCGTGCTCAGTGCCTCAAGTAAGAGAAACGGACGGGTGGTGACATTATTCTGGAGGGGTCTGTGGTTTTTTGACGGCTTGCCAGTTCGATGGCGGCGGCCCTGTCACCTTTAGATATCACTCCAGAATCCGGACTGCCGAAACTCCCGCAGCACGCAGCGATGCACCTGGTCAAATTCGGGAAGCTTCGCCATTTGGGAAGCGAGCCTCATTTCCCAGAGTTTTTTCAATCGTGTTTTCTTCCTAATGAAGATTTCTCGCGCGCTCGCCAAATCCTTGCCGCGAAAGTTCATCTTTTGCCCGACCGCTTCGATCAAATCCCGCAGTTTTAGGAAATCATGGGACATGAGGAACCAGAGGTCATAAAGGTCGCGGGGTTCATTTCGGGCAGGGTCAAAAATGGCGACGATCTTTTCCGCAGCAATCTCATGGAGAGTGTAAACAGCAACAACACCTTCACTGGGCAAATCCGTATATTCTTCGTAAGTTTTCAGGAGCGGCCTCGTTTTAATGGGGAAGACAAGCCGCTCCCGAATTGTGATGTCCACCTTGGCCTCCTTGCCCGTGGCGCCGGGCAGGGGACCTTCGTATGCCACAAAAAAAGAATGGCTGTTTTCGTGGGGGTGCCTGTCGATGCGGCTGATGTTGAGTCTGATCCCCGAGGCCTGCTCCGCATATGAAAAAGCCTGGTCAAGTTCCTCCTGGATATACTCAAACAAAACATCATTGCGAAGGGTGAAATCGAGGTCTTCCGAAAACCGATAGTCGGGGATGTAGCATTTCTTGATAGCTGTTCCCCCCTTGAAGGCCAGGATATCTCGAAGGATCGTCTGGGATAAGCCCACCAGAAACCAGGATAGGCAGTAGTCCCGCTCAAGGACGGCTTCCGGAATTCGACGACCGCCCCTTCGGGCAAGACGGTTCGACAACAACGATAGGTTTCGCTGGGGGATCATCAGGTCCTGACAACGGACAAGAGCTCATCGGCAGACACATTCAATTGCAGTCTCCATTTCCGAAGATATTTCCCCTCCTGCGGCAGCACCGGATCGAATCTCACGTACGTATCCGTAAGGTGATCCTGAAGGATGTTTCTATCTTCCTGGGCCCCGATCTCATAGAGTTCCATAATATAACCCAGCCGTCGGATGACGGCACCAACATCGATCTTAAGCGCGCATTCAATCAGTCTTCCCGTACGGACGGCATCACGCCGCATCCAAATGCCCTTGGCCACTTCGCTGATCCCGCCGCAATGCCCCGGCTGCCTAAGGCCGTCGATCATGGTCCGTTCGAGATCACTCACGGTAACCTTTTCCTGCTTGGTGACCCAATGGTGGGTCAAACCGAAAAACCACTCCCTTTTACAGGGAATAAATCGGAATTCCGTGCCCATGACATGGATGGAGTGAGCTTTCTGCGGGGTGGCAACATGAATCACCAACTGGGGCTGGGTGGCCATCCCGTGCATTTCCATAGCCGTACTGTGGGATAGGTAGTAATCCCCACCGTTTACCATCTCCCGGGCTAAGACAAGGGGATTTCCCGTATACTCCTCTTCTTTGCCCAGTTCAAAAGGCACCAGGATGAACAGCCCCGGCTTGAGCCGTGTCACAACGCCTCTGCCGACAAGCTTTCTGGCGAAGTTTCTGGCGTTTACGCCGTCCACATCGAGGATCTTCTCAATGTCCTTCAGACGGAAGATCGCTCTGTTCTGGTCATAGAGCGTCGTGACCAGGCGGGCTGCTTGGGGCCCCAACGTTTTGGTTTTTTTATTATATCGGCGACTCATCATGTGTCCTCTGGGGACACATTCTAGGATCATGCTATCATATTGTCAACTAAAAAGCCCAGACGCTCTTCGACTTACGCAGACAATGTCTTGCTCTTCTCATCTTCGACCTGAAGGTGAGAGGTTAAAAGGCCTTCGGCCCTGCATAGCAAGGCCCTGCACTATAGGGCGTTGCGGGAATAGCTCGGCCTGTGAGTTCTATTACAAATCAGCCGATGCTCTTTCGTTCGGTTGGGCTTGCCCCTTTCAATTCGAAGCCTATCTAACCGGTATAGACCGGAGGAAATGTTGCTCGGTGTTTGGGACAGTCTACGGTAAACTATTTCTTCGATAGCTCAATTGTGGTCTTGGTTACCTCCACGATCTCATCAAACGGTATTGGGCTCGCGCCGCCGCTCTGAACAGCTTCCAAGAATGCTTTAATCTCAGCCCTGTGGCCCTTGTCTTGCCTCCAAAGCTTCATCTTCTTGAAATTCTTCCATCCATATCCCCTCAGTGTTTTGAAGTTATCCAGTTGCAATATCCTGCCCCCACAAAAAACCTCCAATCGCTCTTTTGGAAACCTTCTGCTCCCATTTGCTAAATAGTGAATCGTTCCAATAGATCCATCGGCAAATTTAAGTTGAATGCTGACTGTATCGCCCGTCGG
Source organism: Acidobacteriota bacterium (assembly GCA_035528695.1). Classification (GTDB taxonomy): domain Bacteria; phylum Desulfobacterota; class DSM-4660; order Desulfatiglandales; family Desulfatiglandaceae; genus DATKYC01. The sequence goes on from DATKYC010000276.1 coordinate 3,099, forward strand.
ACTATCGAGTCCAAAAAGTTCCGATCGTGCCATCGGCACCCCTGCCAAAAATCTCAAAAGATCCACGAAATGGCAGGCCTCCCCGATAATCCTCCCCCCACCTACTTCCGGATCCTGTGTCCAGTGATCTGGAGGTATGAATCCGGCATTTACGGTCATGATGAAACTTCTGGGCTCTCTGACTGTTTCCAAGAGCTCTTTTATCTTGACCACGTGCGGGGCGAATCTCCGATTAAAACCAACCATCACTAAAGGTGACGAGTGACGAGTGAGTAGCGATGAGTAAGTCTTCTGAATTTCTTCTAGCTCGCCTAAAGTGAGGCACAGGGGTTTCTCGATAAAGACGTGCTTTCCAGCTTTAAGGGCGGCTAAGACAAAATACGCATGTGAGTTGTGGCGTGTGGTGATGAAAACAGCGTTGATATCAGGGTCTTTAAGTATGGATTCCGAGTCTGTTGTAGAGAGTTCAAAACCGAATTTCTTACCAAAATGAGTCCCGGTGACACCGCCACTGGACGCAATCGTTTTGAGCCGTGCACCGCTCTTTTTCAACGCCGGTAAAAGTACCTGGCCCGTGAAGTTCCCC
>DATKYC010000277.1:0-10248 GCA_035528695.1 Acidobacteriota bacterium
TTACCAGATCGTCACACCCGTCAACCACAACACCAGAGGTAGAACTGGCCGTGTGCAGCGAACGGAATTTGTTGTTGGTAATTTCAACAAATTGCGCGTCGGTGGCAGTAAGATGGGTTGTGAACTGTGCCGTGGCATGAACCACAGTTTCGCAGCTATCAACAATACAGCCGTCAGCCGTGATCGTAAAGCAACTGGTAACGGTATCGTCGGTGGCTTCAAGTACAAACCTGATGTTGGACATAACTGAACTAGCGGCGGTCATAGCAACGGTGCCATCAAACACGCCGACAGTGATAGTTGGCCGGATAGTCCCGTGGCCCAGGCCAATGACCTGAACACCAATTACATCCATTGTGATGTTAGCGGCAAGAGTCTCTACATGACCCGCCTTGACCATAACCATATCGCCCTGGGAGGCGGTGCAGCGGCCGATGGCGTAATCAATCGTGGCAAAGGGCTGGTTTTGGGTGCCTGGGTTGCCGTCAGAACCTAGAACTGAGTGAACCCAAAAGACGTTTCCGCCATACGTATTAAGAACCGGCAGTCCGCGAACTGAGACGCCGCCAGAAAAACCATTGGGATAATTGGAAATGGGCATATGAAAATTCCTTGTTCAAGCGAGAGGTGTTCTCAAGTCACTGGGACCGAACGGAAAAAACTATAGCAGAGACGCTGTGGGTGTGCAATAAAAATCCCCCGGCGAAAGGCCGGGGGAAAAGTTTAAGGTTCAGGGAGAACCTTAAATGGTTAGGCTCCGGGAGAACCAAAAACGCCGCGCCAGTCGGTATGACCGAAGGCATAGCGTTCACGGGTCTTGTAACGAAGATTGCCGGTTTCAAAGTCCCCTTCCATACCCTTCTGCAAGGCGATACGCTGGAAGTACTTGAGACCATCCGGGCAGTCCGTTTTAATGAACCAAGCGTCAGTGTCGGTAAGACGCTGGTTGACGACAAAGCCCTGCGGGCAATAACCGGCAGACTTAATCGCGTTGATGTCGTTGTTAGCCGAGTCCACCCGCAACGAAGATTGCAAGAGTCGTTCAGCAACAAAAACAAGGGCAGGCGGGATAATAAGCTTGAGGCCCGTGGCAGCAAGAGGAATGCCTCGGTCATCTTTAACCTGAGAGATATTAATGAGGATCTGCTCAAGGGAAGTCTCATTAAGATCTGCAGAGGTAGCAAGCTCGTTTGACTGGTTTCCATCCGAAGTAGGATGGTCCGTGGCCAGCAACTCTTTACCATCACCACCAGCATATGCTGAATCGAAGCCGTTATTGAGGATATTGGCTCCGGTGATCTCCTTGGTGTGGTGCATGGACCGCGCGAGCGCCTTAACGTATTTGCGCCCAAGGCTCATGTAGAGATGGTCCTCTTCCGCTTCCTGGGTCAGGGCGAAAGCCAACGCATAGGTCTTATGCGTATAGCGTTTTGTCCAAACTTCGTTTGCGGTGTCATAGGACACGGCCCCGCCTTCAGATTTCTCCGGGGCTTCTCCGAAGCCTTCCATAAGGACGTCTTCCTCAAACGCCTTTTTAGAAGTATTGTGCTCGAAGATCCCCGTGTACTGAGTTGGGAAAGCTTTATAGGAAAGACCGAACAGGGTGTTGAGCCCTTCTTCCAGCCCTTTCGGAAATGATGCTCTTGGCATAGGCATGGTTCAGTGCTCCTATACGCCAGGAGTCGTAGAGTCATCACGCGAGAATTCATGCTCAAAGATCGTTACGAGCACGTTCGCGTGTTCACCATACGCATTTCCTGGAGATTTAAGTATACCGTGGAAACGGAAGGCAGCATTACCTGTACCAACCGTCGCCTCGAACTCGTGGCGTGAAATTCCGGTGGAGGTGTCCCCGGCCCCGGCAACATGGTCGCCCAAGAGACCAACGTCTGCGGCAGCAATAGTGCCCCCGGTCTCTTGCTGAGCAGCGAACACAATGTTCGGGTCATCGTAAACCCAAGCTACAATCTCAGTTGCGACGGTTGAAGCGGGCCAGTATTTGCTGAAAACTTGGTTCCCGGCGGCATCTACATATTGGCACCCGGCAAAAACACCAAGGACACGGTCAGCAGCAGCGGCGGCTTCAATGCCCCCACCGCCAACCAGTTTCACCACGTCGCCTTTAAAGATCCCAGTACCATAGGTACTCGCGATCGTATATTCACTCATGCGAATCGTACCGCCCGACAAATGTCGAACCGGCCAGAATCCGCGTGGAGCATCAGTATTAGCCATCACTCGATCCTTTCGGTTGTGAAGCTATCCATCGTCTTCCATAACCACAGAGGGTCTGGCACCACGATCAATACCTTCTTTTGAGGTTTTGTCTATATCAACCCCACCGGACTGAGCCACTTTATCGAGCGCCTGATTTACGAAACGCTGTTGGTCCTTGGTCTTGCCACGAAAATATCTGTCGCGAGACTGAGCTCGCTCTTCGGGCATTTCGCATAGAATCATGCCTTCCACCCCAACAACCCCTTCAAACTGTCCGTGCGCTATGGTCGGCGCATAAAAGTCTATGGGAACACTGTTAGAGGGCCTAGGAGTCCAACCTTCTCGTAATCTTCGCGCTGTATGCTGTGGCGCGTCTTTCCCCAGAATCGAGGTGGAAACCCAACGCTGACGCATCCCCGGTCTAGCGGGCGGTGCTTCCAAAAGTGCTGTAGGTTCCCATATATCTTCGCGCGAGAGATCCTCGCGATCCAGATGGGCTTCTTCTGCTTCTCGTGACGTGCGCTTTGTTGACATGATCATGTACCTCTATTCTTTTCAACTTCTTTAGCATATTCGGTGAGCTCTTCCTTTGTGCTGAGCCCCAACTCTTGCGCGGTACTTAATTCCTCACGAGTTAGTCTTAGTCTGTTGTCCCCTTTAGGTTTCCCCCCACGACCTCCTGTACTAGCGGCGGCGGGAGAACGACGACGGGGTTCTGCTTTAGTGTATAGCTCAGGAAAACGGACTTGTAAACGGTTATCTAGTTCAATGTAGTAAGAAGGATCATTTTTATCAAAGCCTTCTTGCTCCAATCTCACATCAATTGCTCTTGCCATGGTACTTGCATCTTCATTCCCAGGGGCATTAAACCAACGATTCTTATTCCACCATGTCATAGCTTCAGGAGGCGGAGGGGATGGTTGTCCGGGGGCTGGGGCGTGTTGGCGATCATCCTGGCGTTGGGCCTGTTGGATATTAGATTCGCGGGCCTCCGCCACGCGGGCAGCAGCGCGCATGTCAGCAAGCTTCTCCATAAGGGCGACTTGTTGGTTTGTGTCACCTTCTTCGGTAGCAGTCACCAATCTGGACCTGACCTCTTCATAGGTAGTCTTAAAGTCTTGGATCTGTTTTTCGGTAACGCCTGTCTCCAACTTATTTAGACGATCAGAAATGTCCGTTGTGGCGGCTTCCGCCGCCGCTGCGCGCCGAAGCGCGTCATTCCTATCTCTGGTGAGTTGGTCAATGCGCTGTTGGAACCGGGTGTCCTTAGCTTTTGGCCCTGGCTTATCTTCAGCTACGCCTTGTTTGCCGTCTCCGTCATCGTCATCGTCATCGATAATTGATAAGAAGTCTTCTGGTTCGGTGCCTTCGTCAGGCTCTTTATCGACGGAGGAGGTGAGGTCCTTGGCTAGGGCCTCGGTATCGTTTTCTTCCCATGCATCGGTCATGCCGCTTGCTCCTTATCGTCAACCAACTCCCAGTCCTCGGCGAGCATATCGGTCTGGCTGCAAAGCCAGGGGACCACCATATCGTCGGCAGTCTTCATGTCGACATGTCCATGATAATTAATTTCAGTGCCTTCGGAGTAGATCCCCAAAAGCGGTGGGCGGTTGACTTTGAAGGTTGAACCTGGAACCAAGAAAATAAACATCCCCTTACCATTCCAACCTTCGCGGGCGACACGGTGGCCCATCTTAAGCGCGTTCAATGCGTTGCTGAAATCCATTGTCTGTACTTCCTTTCTGCGCGGATGTCGCGGGTTAACTGTAGACCTTAATCATGGACGGGTCATCAACAACAGCAATTACTTCGTCATCGTTAATGAAGCGGTACTCTTCGCCTTCAATGTCCATCTTAAATTGGGTGAACTTAGGTACGATAACCCAGTCACCTACCTTACACCACGGGCCAAGAGGCCACGGGGTACCTGTGTCTCGGTCACAGTAACAATAAGGACCAAGAGCAACTATCTGGGCACAAATTTCAAGCCAGCTTTCAACGTCTTTGACGCTGTCTGGCAAAATGATCCCGCCGGAAGTTACTTCCTTGGGGGCTCGCTTCTTAATAAGGATTTTATACCCTCTGGGGCTTGGAAGTTTATTCGTCATTGTCTTCCTCACTTTCTGCGATGGCCTCATCAAGCAAGACCTCGAGATGTTTGTAGGCTTTCACTTGTCCAATGGTAAACCTGTAGTCTTCGAAATTCTGACATCTCCCTTCAAGGATGTGGAAAGATAAATCCCCCTTAGCCTCGGCCAAGAGCCTCTTAGCTCGCCGGACGAATACCTCGGGGATCATTTCTTTGGCTTTTTCTTAGGCTTTGGTTTGGGTGGAAAGGCAACGGGCTTGAGGCCCGGCTTCAACCCTTTGGGAAAACTCTGCCGCCCCATAGTCATCACTTTACTCCGTGGGTCTGTTCGCCAGCAATTATGGCGAGGGTTTCACTGAACTTCTTGTCCAGTGTCTTTGCCGCGTGGGCAAATTCTCGTGGGGAAATATCCTTCGTGTGGATGCCACGTCGGTTAAGCCAGCTCTTGGCGGCGCGTATTTCAGCGGCGGTTAGTTTTTTCGCCATAGCTAATACTCATTTGGCAATATTTGTTTAAGATAATCATCTAACTCAGGTGTAACCTCATTAAACCTAGGATGAACTGAATCTGTGTTATAGGTTGAATAATCAAAATAATCTTTTTCAGCCATTCTCTTTAAAGCTGACCGCCTTGGAATATTGTATAGTTCAGTAGGAGACGGGCTATATGGCGGCCCGTAGGCTCCAGGAGACATACCTTTAGCCGTATCCTTAAGAAAATTTTGCCCGTTTACTTCTAAAAATTTAAGCATCCAAGTAAGGTCTTTTCTGTCTATCTTTGGAGAAGAAAGCATATCCAGGGTTATTGCTTCCTGCTCAGGAAGACCAGGGTATTCGTTTTTATTCATAACAATGCTGTCGTGATTTTTCATACTTGGGTATATTTTACTGAAATCATCCCAAACATCAAGATCAGGATCAGAAAAAGTAGTGTCATTGGGGTGCGAGTGTAGCGTGTAGTTGGGATGATCCCGATAATTATCATCCCAAAAACCATTCTTCACGGGCTGCCTTGCTGCCCACTCATTTAGACCAATAAATTCTATAGAATCTTCGTTTCCGACTAACTGAGCATGGTCACGCTTGTTAAAGGGCTGACCGGGACCATACCCTCCCCATTCAATATTAGGATCAATGGACACTCTTCTGGAAGTGTTTTTAATTGCCCCCGAGGCCCCCCTAGAAAGCTCAAATAAAAACTTGAGCTTTTTAAACTCAGCCTCAGCTTCATCAGAGCCAGCGGTGGCGGTGACCGTGCCCGCCGCCGTGGCGGGGGCGTACTTCTTGGCTAGATGGGAGGCTTCGCGGGCGGCCTCAGGGATGTTCTTAAATGCCTGCTCTTCCAAATTGTCTTTCCATATGGATTCAGCAACCTTAAGACCCTTTCCACCCAACTTAAGAAAAGGCATCGCTAGAAGAGCCATTTCAGCGGCAGAGTCTAAACTAGAATGAATGGTGTTGCCAGCGGCATCCAAATAACGACCTTCTTTAAGGGAATTGCTCAAACGATCACGTATGCCGGGGTCTGAAGCCGTATTCACGGTGGCGCGGCCAAAGTTTTCTAGGACCTTTTGGGGGCCTCCGGTGAAGGGCTTTACGGCGAAGTTGTAGGTGCTGTCAATATTAGACTTTACCCTGGGGTCGACGCGGCGGTACTCGGGGTAGCCATGAGTTTGGGAGCCCTGTTTGCGTTCTTCTGAGTTGGGAGAAGAACGCTGACGCGCTATCTCCTGGGCCGCTAGGCGATAGAACAGTTTGCGCTCGTCTTCATTCCTTGGTGGCATTGGACGGGCTCGGTGCATTTGCTGTGGCGTGGGCCTTGGCCATGGTGGTGATGCGGGTGGCCTCTATCTGGGCGTGGGCCTTTTCTTGGGCGATCTGGATATCTGCGTCGGCCTTGGCCCACATAGCTTCAATCTCTTGCTGGAGTTTTTCCTTGTTGGCAGCGGAGGCCATCTGGGCCTGCATCATGTCGGCCTTGGACTTGGCTTGAATTTTGATCTGTTCCATTTGCATGTCCATCTGGGCCTCAGCCTGTTTAATCTGGGCATCGATCTGGGCCTCTTGCTGTCGGAGCTGAAGGGATATCTGGGCCTCTTGCTGCTTACGCTGCTGCTCGGCCTGGGCCTTCATCTGCTGTACTTCTATGTCAGCCTGGGCCTTCATTTTGGTGGCCTCGATGTCAGCTTGGATCTGCTCCTTGGTGGGGCCCTTGTCCTGTTGATCGGGTTGCTGGCCCGTTTGGTCAGGCATCGGGGGCAGGGGCGGTCCTAACTGACCTTGCTGACCCTGGTTTATCATGATGGCGGCGGCGGAGCTGACCTTGGCGTCGGTTTCTGGATCTATCTCCTCTGCTTTGGAGTCAGGTTCGTGGAAATTGGGCAGTGTCGGGAGGGGGGCTCCCAGTTGACTCTGTACCTGTACCCTGTAAAGATGAGCCATGTGCTCCGAACGGTGACCAAGGAACGGCTGCATCAACATAAGCTGGCCTTGGGGCGGTAAGCGAACAAACCAGTCGTCCAACACCTTCATATGCGAGATATGGTCCTGGTCTTCGTACACACGGGCGGGTTTTCCCATCAAAATAGCCACATTCTCCGTGACAGCGTCCATCCGGGGGACTTTTGTCGGGTCAATGAGTATTTCGTCCCAGTTTGGAACGCGCATTGCCTCGTACATGGCCCGGAGGGCCGCAAACGTATTGTGGTACTGAGGGTAAGCCGTCGCGAGTTGCAATGAGGCCTGAGCGATCGCGATGCGCTGGGTCGAACTGAAGGTTGCCGGGTCTGAAACAGGAATGACGTCAATATTGTCGCTAAAATCAGCCCGCAGGATGTATTGGTCAGCTTGGGCCATCTTGTAGGGGTATTTATCCGGCAGATACATCCCGTTGAGTTTAGCAATGACCTTAAATTCTTGTTTTTGGCTATTGTGAAGTCTTTTGTGGATTGCGGAGAACACCCGCGCATTTTCTTCAAGCAGCGCAAGGGTTGTACCGACCGGGGTGTTCTGGTTGGCGTCACTGATGTTGAGGTTGGCGGCATTTGCGAACTTTTTGGCCACTTCAACGACGTATTGAAGCAAAAGAAGCATCGTTTGACTCGGCTCCTTGAAGGGGAGAGCCATAATTGCCTTGTTTACGTCATCGACAGCCGCGTCAATGTCTACAAACTCGCCGGGGGCAATTTCGATCTCTCCACCCTTTACCCGCCCACGAAGTTTAAATCCGCCTTGCATGTTCGCATAGGCAGCAGAGTCAAGAAGAGCGCGTAAGGCTCCTGTCGCAGCCTTACCCAAACCGCCAATAATGTGATACAGACCCTGGCCATAGAAACCAAGGCCCGGAAGAAACTTATATGACGTATGCCAGACGTTCTTTTTATATCGGGTATCACCTTCATCCCAGTTACGACGAATAGCGATCACTGTCTGTGTTTCTTTATGGATGGTTACGATGAAAGGTTTATCTGGTTCCCCATCCTTGGACTCAATATCCAGGTATCTGTACTGCTCCAACAACGTGATTGGGGCGTCAGTGACATCCGAAGACGGTTCAGTGCCCTCTACTTCGTGGACAGCCTCGTGATGTTCGTCAGAAAGAGGTTCTTGATTTGGGTCTATAGGTAAATAGAACTTATTATAGACATATTCTGAAAAATCCTGTTTTGAGGGGGTGAGTATTTCGGTTGCGCGCTCGGCAGTGGCTAGAGATGTGGCGTCATAGTTTACCACAAGATCTTCGGCATGGACGAATCGACTGGTGATTCGGCCTAGGCGCTCATCTTTCCAGCTTTTCTTGAAACAGTGGCCCACGAGAGGCAGATGGAAGAGCATTTGGTCCAGATCAGGGAAGTACTCTTCCATTTCCTCTGTAATCTGGTAGTTCATATAATTCGAAACACGAGCGGCCTGCTCAAGCAGTTCACGGGTCGGTTCTCCTACGACCGTAGCCCCCACGGGTCCGCTGGGCGGGAAGAGCTCACCTATCGCCCGCGCCTGGAACTCTGTGGCCGCTTCCGCGATAACGGGGTGGTTCAATTCTGTGAGATGACGCCTGCCCCGTTCTGACTGCTTCTCATCCCCAGCGTGTTCTTCTGGGGCCATGGACTTAAGACCCTGCTCATAGACCCGAAACCATTCGGCTCGACTGGTATTATCATTTGTAAAGTCTTCCAGAACTTCGGAGCCAAGGGTGGTGAGAACATCGAGGGTGAGGGTTGGGGCTAAATTATCATCCCATTCTAAGGTTGCGAGCTCGTCGCTGTCGTCGCTGGGGTCTTCCCCTATAACTATGCCACCATCATCGGTGGGATGGATGTCCGGGTCTTCGTCAATGGCCGTATAGATATCAGCCATAGACGGCACCCCTTGGAATTATGGAAACAACATTTTGAGATAGGGGATCGTCACGTTCTACAGGCTCAACATCATAGGTATCATCACCAAGTGGGACTGCAAACCACATTGAGTGAAGTCGGATAAGAGCTTGTGTCACCGTGTCCATCACATCTGCACCATCACCAGCCGGAAAAATAGCACAATGGTCGATCACTTCTTGCGCCCATCGCCGGTCAGGGTACCACACGATGCCAGACTCAAACAAGGGGCTTGCTGCATGAGCCCTTGCGACCTTGTCCCTATCCGGGGAATAAGTGATAACTGGGACGTTCGCTTGGCGAAGATCCTGTATGAGCGATTGGCCGGACGCCTTCTTCTCAATGAGAACAGCATCAGGCTGCCACGTCTTGTACGTCTCCTGGGCTTTACGTCGCAGATCGGGGTAGGCAACACGATCGCGGTAATAGTCAATGAGGAGCACATTATATCGTCCGTTGCGCGCGAAGACCGCCCATGTCGTGCAGGCGCTGAAAGAGGCCGTGTCCTTTTCTGAGAACGCCGTGTCCCAAGACTGAAGAACATAGATGTACGGGGGGTAGGTATCCGTTGGCCACTTCTGCCACCATGCGGCCTTGATAATCCCGCCGCCCTTGGGGGCCGGGCGCTGTTGAAGTTGTCCCGCGGACGCATAGGTGCCGAGGGTGGTTTTAAGGCTGTTGAGAATTTTTAGGGGGATGCGCTCGGGCCACAACAGTTCGTCTTCCTCGGTGCGGGGGTCATTCTGATGGGTTGCCGTGGGGAGGGTCGTGTGGAATGGAAAGGGGTGGTTTTGTTCATACTCTGCCGGAACACAAAGATGTGTCCACTCGGTACCGTCTTCCTCGGCTCTGCGGAGGATATGCCCTGTGAGATCAGATTGATGAACGCGCTGCATGATGACCACAAAGGCACCCGTGCGGGGGTCATTGAGACGAGTTTGAAGAGTAGAATCCCACCATTCAATTACTGAGGTTCTCACCGTGTCGGATTCAGCCTCGTTTACGTTGTGGGGATCATCTACCACTATGATATCACCACCTTCACCGGTGATGCCCCCGCCCACGGAGGATGCAATGCGATGCCCGTTGTGAGTATTCTCAAACCGGGACTTTACGTTCTGGTCGCCACTGAGTTGGAAGCGGTTTGACCAGTTTTGTTGATACCATGGGGAATTGATGAGACGTCGGCATTTGACACTGTCACGAATGGAGAGGGAGGAGGCGTAGGATGCGTAAAGGAATTGGAGGTGGGGTTTGTGGATCCATGCCCAGGTCAGGAAGGCCACTGAGCACGTTATGGACTTCATATGCCTGGGGGGGATGTTTATGATAAGTCGTCGGATGTCGCCGTTGACTACCGCCTCGAGGTGCTCGCAGATGGACTGGATGTGCCAGTTGTCGTAATAGGTTCTGCCGGGTTCGAGTGTGGGCCAAGCCTGGATAATGTATTCGTGCATGGACTTTTCCGCCAGGACGCGGTCGATGTCCTGGATGGATACTTCATCCTGAAGGGAGGAGAGGATGTCGGTTGTGGTCAATAGGATGAGCCTTTTGAACGGTCAAGAT
>DATKYC010000278.1:0-3305 GCA_035528695.1 Acidobacteriota bacterium
TAATTATTGAAGAAACGGGGGCGTTTCGTGCGCTGGACAACCCATAATTCCTCGCCTCTCTTAATTCCGGCTCCCATCGCATTCCTCTGTGCATGCATAATCGTTGCAAAGAGGTGAGCATGATTGCTGATAGAACAATGAAGGAAAACAACAGGGTCACATCCCAGTTAAATAAAAGCAAGAACGTTTAACGGGATAAATCTTAAATAATAAGTATTCACACCCCAACTCATCTCCCCTATCATAGCACCTCCAACGAGGTTTTCTCTAAATCCACTCTTAAAGCGCAATTACATGGCAAGGCCTTTACGCCTAGAATACCCCGGAGCATTTTACCACGTGATCAACCGCGGCAATGCCGGAAAGAACATATTCAAGAGTAAACGGGATAGAGAAAAATTTCTTGAGTATTTACAAAAGGCAGGTGAGAAAATCCCATGAGGGTCAGACCTACACTTTTTACATTTTGGTTTTATTCTCTAGAGTCATTGCAATTTTGTCAAATGTGTAGGTCTGACCCTGTTGTATTTTGTGCGTCGTCAACGTAGTCTTTTGAGGGCGCCCTCCCTGCAAGCGAATAATTAATAATTGAGATGTGACCCTCGTCTTCCCCTTCAATGATGTAATGCCATAAGTATACACTACTACTGCTATAGTAGCAATAAAATTATAATAAAAGATAATAATTTAAAATAAATCAAATATAAAAGGAGGATTTGGGCAACAGCCTGTGTAGGTCTGACCCGCTTTTGTTTTTGCAAGCGCGTGGCACCACTTAGTTTCGCCGGTTCACTTTGTGAACGGCGGAACTAAGTGGCACGACATCCCGGCCGTAATCCCGACCAGAAAACCTGGACCAAACCCATGGCTTGCTGCGGTCGGGGCAAAGCCCTTCATTTTTTGTAACATCGGTGGCTTAATAACCATTTTGTGAAATGTGTAGACCCTTCAAAAAGTTAAGATTTGCCCCGGGGCTCATTGACGCTTGCAATAGGCTTTCCACACGGACAGCTATCAATGCATTTCTCCCAGAGATCTGGATCGACCTCCCGGTATTTTTCGCATTCGTACACACATCTTTTGCGACACTTAGGCAACTCATCCCAATTGCCATAATCCTCGGGCATCCACCAGTCCGGCGGCGGCAGCGGCTGAGGATCTCCGGCTTGCGTCAGGATTTGCTCGCCCGTGTCGCCTGGGCTGGCGGCACCACCTAGAGCGATGGGTTTATCGAATTCCTGACACCCGCCCTCCCGCTTGCAAACCGAGGACTGCCAGGCCTTTTTGACCAGATAGATATGGTCGGCAGCCCACTCTACTGTATCGTTTCCATCGCCGCTGATAGCGTCTCTTAGTGCAAGGGAGTAATGACCGAGATCCATGATATCATTAATATCGCCTTGAGGATCAAACTGCTCGTCCAATCTGTCTAATTGGTTTTTGTGGGCCTTGGCCCAGTCGTAGCGCTCCTTCAAATTGGAGAAACGACCCGACAACGGGCCAACCTGCCCTCCCCCGGAAGGGACATTCACCAGCGTCCATCCGATATCATTCCACTCTGCAAGGCGTATCTGCCCCGATCTCCATGGATCAGGGCTCACGAGCCGGATCAAACGGAAGGCGTAGCCTCGGATGCCGGAATCGCCGGCGACGCTTACTGGGTCTACAGTATCGTCGTACTCCGTTTCGATGCGATTACCCTTGCCGTCAGCAACGGATGTGATGCGCCCGAGCTCGTCCCGCTCGATCTTGAAACTTTCTGGAACATAAAGCTGGATTCGAGTTTGGGAGTAACCAGAGGGGAAATAGCGGATGAAATATCCATCTGGGTGGTAAGACCATCGCCCGCGCGGAACCTGGCGACTGCCCTTGCCAGGAGGGGGATCTCCCCGCAACACTGCCACACGCTCCAATTCGTCATAGCTCACCATGGCCTCAGTCAGCATCCTCCGCAAACTAGCCTCTGCTTCAAGTACTTGCCGCACCTCCGGAGGCAGTTTGGCGAGGGCTTCCTGGAGCAATTCCTCCGGGATCAGCCCCAGTGCTCCGCCGTTGAGCTCAAAGATCTCTTCCGACGTCAGAAGCTTCGCCGCGGTCAGTTGCATATCCCGAGGCATATCGCTGATCTTGGTGCGTGAGAGGATTGCCCACAGCAGAACCTGGATATCCTGTTGTGAAATCTCTGGTTGGTTCAATGACCTTCTTAGGATGTTTCCAACAATATCGGCCCAAGGTCCTTTCAGCGGCGCATATAGATACCCATCACCCTCGCTTGGAGCATATTTTCCCACGCCTAAACAATAACTCTTGGCGGTAAGTTCGAACAGACCTGTGACTACCTGAAACGTGCCGTCAGGATCCCTTGGCTCGAAGATGAGCAGGCTCATTTCCTTGGGATCGAAGTCGTTGAGAAAGGGGACTTCAGTGACAGCGTCTGAAAGACTGGTGGTAATGGGTGGCTCTCTTTGAAGAATCACATCGAGAAGCGGAATCTCCGGAACTCCCGCACAACGTATAAGCAGGGTTCCTGGGGTCACCAGCAAAAGCCAAACCAAAACAGAGAGTTTACTGTACTTGCTCCATAGTGTGCCCATATTTACCTACCTCGCATCTGTATTTTCCTTTCTCGCATCACATTTAGACACCGCTTGTTTCTTTTCGCAACTATCGCTCTGCAGGGAGCGGATTGTGCCAAAAGAAAATCCCCAACTCATTTAAGGGCGTGCCGCTCTTCTTCCCCTAAGTAGAGGATGCCTCCTGGGTGTGGGTGATCGTCCAACCATTCTCATCGAGCACGTGTATTTTCCCGCCCTTCACTTCATAGGTAAGCCTAAAGAACTCATCGACAAATGATGCGTAATCGCCCAGTTGCTGATCATAGAGGAAGTGCTTCATGCAGACCCACTTTTTCTCAATCACGCAAAAGCAAAAGAGGATAGAAACACCAATTTCGTGAGCCTCCTCAGCGAAATCTTTAAAAGATCTGCTCAGTTTCTCAAAAAGAACCGGCAGGGTTCTGCTATCAATGCTTCTAAGCGTGTGGAACCAATTACCCGGAATACCTTCTCTCACGAGTTTTTCTATGTCTTTTCTAATATAATTAAAGGAAGGATTATGCGCCTTAAACTCTACGTTCATAACCTTTGTAAAGGAGCCGCCGTCATGTCGATAGAGGCTCAGGTCGGAAGATGCACTGATCGGCTTTGTGCCAGTCAGCATGAATGTGTTCTCTGTTGGAGTCTCAATTGAGTAATAGTAATTGAGGGTATTCAACAAACCGCAATACAAGATTCGCGATTCCTGTT
>DATKYC010000279.1:0-2734 GCA_035528695.1 Acidobacteriota bacterium
AAGGAGCTTTTCACTGAAGAACGAACCGTCTCTGAATTCATTGTGACCTTTCTGGCACTCCTGGAGCTGGTTCACATCGGACTTATTAGAGTATTCCAGGCTACCCACCACAGTGACATCCAGTTGATCCCCTCTTTTGCCGAAAATGGGGAAAGCAGCAATGGATGAGGCAACTGGAAAGCGGCTCAGGTTGATCATAGAGGCCTTGCTATTCGCATCTGAGAGACCTCTCAGCGCCCGGGAGATTCATTTCTGGCTGCCCGAGGAAAATCCATCCAATATCTTAAACGCGCTGAAGGAACTGGAGGCAGAATATGCCTCGTTAGGAAGGAGTTTTAGCCTCAAAGAGGTGGCGCGGGGTTACCAGCTCAGGACAAAATCGGATTACGGACCTTATATCCTCAGGATGCTGAAGACCTCGCCGGCCCGATTATCTCAAGCTGCCCTGGAGACATTGGCAATTATCGCATACAAGCAGCCGGTTCTTCGCCAAGAAATTGAGAGATTGAGGGGAGTGGATGTAGGCAGTATATTGAGGACACTTCTGGAAAAAGAGCTAATCAGAGTCATGGGGCGAAAAAACCTTCCCGGCAGACCCCTCATCTATGGCACAACAAAAATGTTTCTTGAGATCTTTGATCTTAAGGATTTGGAGTCACTTCCAAAACTAAAAGAGATCAGAGAGCTTGGATCCGATGAAGAGGGATCGGCATCATTTTCAGAGGGGCTGCAGCAGGAGGAATCGCCTGGGGGTGAAAAAACGGAAGACGGAAACACCATTGAGCCCGAGCAGGTCAGCACAACCTCAGAGAGTTAACAGGATACTCTCCTTGGCCGGTATTACTTCAAGGCGAAAGGCCGACCAGTGGATCAAATCGGGAAGGGTAGTGGTCAATGATCACTTGATCACGGACCCAGGTGCCCGGGCTGTTTGGGGCCTCGACTGTATCAGGGTAGATGATAAAGAAATCCCAGGGCCTTCCGAAAGGCTCTATCTCATGCTCAACAAACCATTCGGCTACATCTGCTCCCTGAGCGATCCTGAAGGCAGGCCCCTGGTCACCGATCTCTTGAGGGAAATCCCGCAAAGGGTTTATCCGGTCGGACGTCTCGATTTCGATACACTTGGGCTTCTGCTTCTTAGCGATGATGGTGAATGCGCTCACCGCCTCACCCATCCGCGCTATGGAGTGCCCCGTATTTACAAGGTAACCGTGGATGGTGAGATAACTGACCAGGCCATGCACCTTTTGAAAAGTGGCGTGCGACTCGAGGGAGAGGCTATCCTTGGATGCAAAGCCACTATAATCACCCGCAATAAGCGCCGGAGTATAATCAGGATGACGATCACTCAAGGAAAATTTCGGCAGGTCAGGCGCATGCTGGAAGCGGTGGGCTACAAAGTGGTTCATTTGATGCGCACCGGCTTTGGCACTCTTGTTTTAGGGGACTTGAAGGTTGGTGAATACCGACACCTTGAAATGGAAGAGGTGGAGTCATTACGAAAATTGGCAGGCCTGATCTAACTTTTTTGTTTACAAAGCTTACACGCTTATAGTAACTATTTTTCCAGATTAGGGCGGTTAACTCAGCGGGAGAGTGCCATCCTCACACGGTGGAAGTCAAGGGTTCAAATCCCTTACCGCCCACCACCAAAAAGACCTCAGTAGAAGACCCTCACCCCCCTCTCAAAAGAGGGCGCAAATTGGACCTAAGGCAAGAAGTGCCATGAAAGAAATAGCAAAACCCCATCTCTCATAGAAGAGCTGGGGTTTTTCAAATTAGGGGCACCCAAGGGTAGGAAAAAGTGAAAGGGTGTTCAAGGACCGCTTACTTTAAGATAATCCGCGGAGGTTCCGGCATGGCAGAGAGGAGGCTTTCTGGGATTGACAGGCGTTCTGGAGAGGATAGGCGCCAGGTATATGATATTGATTACTTTTTTGAGGGAGGGATCGAGAGAAGAAGTTGGAAGGATAGAAGGTGGCAGGAGGAGCGGAGAATGGAGTGGACGAGGATAAGCGAGTGGGCCAGTGTGCCCATAGAAAAATACCGAAAAGAATAATGAGGGTGATATGGAGAAGGTTGAAGTCAAGTTTGGTGAGTGGTTCGAAAGGGGATTTGAATTGTACAAAGCTAACTTCGGGATTCTCATTTTCGCCTCCCTTATCCTTTTAATTCTAAGCGTGGTGACATTGGGTATTCTTGCCGGACCTATGTTAGCTGGTCTTCTTCTGATTACCTTGCGCCTTTTCGACAAAAAGGAACCCAGACCTGAAGTGGGTGGCATCTTTAAGGGATTTGACTACTTTTTGAATTCTTTTCTTTTTGTGGTGGTTTGGGGAGGTGCCATTTTTGTGGCATCCATCATTCTTTCACTCGTGCCCTGCATCGGACAAATCGCCTCATTGTTCCTGGTCTTCGCGGCCCAGGCCTTGCTCATGTTCGGCCTATTTTTAATTGTAGATAAACAAATGGCATTCTGGCCCGCCACAGTGGGGAGCTTTGATAAGATAAAGACCAACTTCTGGCAGTTCTTGGGCTTTTCAATTGTCGCAGGCATCATCGGCAGTATCGGGGCTATCGCCTGCGGCATCGGTGCGGCACTTACCTTACCCATTCAGGCCTGCATCCTGACATCGGCCTACCACGAGGTGTTTGGCGAAGCCGAAGGACAAACCCGGCCTTGAAAAAGTAACGTGGGCTTTTGCGATAGCCAGAGCAAGGGTTTTCCAAT
>DATKYC010000280.1:0-2034 GCA_035528695.1 Acidobacteriota bacterium
AGCGGAGAGGAATCAATGGGAACCCCAATGACCGGCAAGGTAGTATTGGCAGCAATAGAGCCTGCCAAGTGCGCAGCCCAACCTGCCCCAGCAATAATCACCTCAAGGCCTCTATCCGCTGCAGATATCGCATACTCTCTCGTGAGATCAGGAGTCCTGTGAGCTGAGAGTACCTTTATCTCATAAGGCACCCCCAGTTCTTCAAGCACGTCAATAGAACCTTGCATTGCGTCCCTATCAGAGGCACTGCCCATGACCACGCTGACCAAGGGTTTACTCGAAGACATTATTTCACCTCGCACAGGTCCAAATAGTAGTTTTTCTCTAAAGGCAAGACCTGAGGCCGCCCCAAAGACTGGCTGCCGGCCACTAACGACTTCTCGCCATCCCCATGAGCGGATAAACGATCATCCCGGCCAACCAGGCAATGTCCTCTGCTGAGAGAATCCCGGAGATACCTCGATCGAAAAGTATGTTCCCCTCCGGAGGAAATTCATCATCTTCTCTCCATAGGATCAGTGCTACCGGGACCATCGGTAGAGCCCGCACCACCACCGAAAGGTCGCCCTGATCAAACGGTGTCGCACCATAGGTTTCTCTTGCAAGTTTTACAAGTAAATCAGGTTGCTTTCCAAAGGCCTGGACCATCGGGTTTTTGGCCCTTCTCAAAAAGGCATCCAGATAGAATTTCCCATCCGGAACTTCCTGATAAGAAATCCACTCACCCACTATGCGCGCTCCGTCGCATCCTCTCAGGTAGTGGAGCAGCAAGACCTGCTGCTGAATTGGCACCTCCTCATTTGACCCTTCAAAAGAGAAATAGAGATCGGGCCAGGAGATGATTGCCTTTTTCCCCAAAAAATCCAAGGTAAGGACAGTGCTGCCCTCGGAATCCATTTTGAAATCAGCGCCGCTGATACTTGCTATACGCTTCGGGTTTTTGCCTTCTAACTCCTTCTTGCCCAGCTCAACCGCCTTTTCATAGTCATCAATCCTTGCCATAGCTCATCCTTCAAGGTTATCAATTTGTTTATTCTTATAGCACTTAACCTGCTACTGCTACCACCTATTTGATTCGTCGTAACACTTTAGCTCTTTTCAATTTTACAGAGTCGGCTCATGGGTCCTTTTCCGGAGTGACCGGCGGGAGGCCTTCGTCATTTCAAGAAGTTACACAATGGGGGACCCCCTGGCCCCGAGCGAATGCGAGAGGAACAGGGAGGGGGGAGGCATCACCCGTTGGGTAACTTCATGAAATGACCAGGCCGTGAGACTTGGAACAAAGGAAATGGAACCATGAACCGACGAACGCGGGTTGCTATTTTCAAAGACCTAAATTAATACGATTCGTCAAAGGTTATTTTAGCACGACATACCGATTTACCTCCCGGTCAAGTTCAGTTATAATAATTTCTATGACGTGATTTCAACTCTAATTTCCACCCAGAATATGCACGGGTAGCGGACATGGCCCGCACAAGGAAAAGAAAAAGGCCTTCCCCGGTCCAAAAGGCCCAGAAGGAGAAACCGGCGATCTTTAATCCCGCCCTCAATGGCCTGGCATCCTTAAAGAGAAAAGACGAGACCTCGCTGACTAAACCGGAGTGCCAGCAACTCCCCACCCAAGAACGAGACCCGGACCAGATTCAATCATTTCTTGAGGCCATGTCAGATGTAAAACCTCTTCCGGGGAGGAAGAAGAAGCTTATCCGAACACCAAACCCTAATATCAGACCCGCCCACAGAGCAAAAAATGAGGAACTTGAGGTCCTGGCACACCTCTGCGACTTGGTGAGCGGAACGGCTGAGATGGACATCACATTCAGCGACGAGTATATAGAGGGATCTGTGCAAGGGGTAAGCCGAGAGCTTATGAAAAGGCTCAAGAAAGGTCAATTCTCCATGCAGGATTACGTGGATCTCCATGGGCTTACCAAGCAGCAGGCAGAGACAACGGTCAGGGACTTTCTTCTTCAAAGTTACCGGCTTGGATTGAGATGTGTACTTGTGGTTCATGGACGGGGACTCAATTCT
>DATKYC010000281.1:0-10776 GCA_035528695.1 Acidobacteriota bacterium
TCTACGGGAATACCCGGCAATCTCTGCAATATCTCATGAGTGAGGGAGTACCTTTGAGCCTCCTTTTCCACAAGCACCTTTTCAATGAGAGAACCGGGCATCAGGTACTTTCCTTCCAGGGATCCCCGAGCTCTTCTATGCCTTCCACTCCAGATATCTGGCCTAACTTATATCTCAATTCCTTCCCATCTTTGAAAAGGACTTCAAGACGATGGTCAGCTGCTTCGAAAAATGGAGGGTGGGTGATTTTTACCCCAGTGGGTAGGCCCAACCTGGAAACCTTCTCTTTGAAGGCCTTCTCGGAACTGATCAATTCCGGATAGCGCTCCCTTCTTAGGAGCTGGAGCACTGCCCTCGCCTTTTGCGGATTATTCATACGGCTATCAGCGCATATGCTCTTGAGGGGATGGTCCTCCAGAAATGCGGATACGCTCTTATGACTATTGTGTGATAGATCAACAATATAATCAATTATTTGTTTCTGTTGATTAACATTTAACTTTAGCTTGCCGATTAGATAATTGAGGCTGGATCTCGCATTATCATCCAGGTCCAAAAGCATTTTTGCCGCCTGCAAGGAGAGTAACCCCAGGGCAAGGTGCCCCTTAATATCTTTATCGAGTACCTCTTCTATGTCCCGAAATAAAAGAAAGGTAGGCTCATGGGAAGGGAGATCCAGCATGGGCATGTAATGTGCGAGTATCTCGCTCCGTGGGAGGTACGAGGCCAGGCGGCTCAGGACCATGCCCTTTTCCACTTCGTTCAATTTCCTGGTTGACAGGTTGTCGTGGAGATTGATGAGAAGGCAATCCAAGGGGGATACCTGGGCACTTGCGATGACCCTGCAGGGGACCCTATTCCAGCCCAGGGATGCAACGGCCTGCATCCTCCTGTAACCCGCAACCACGATCCAGTTGCCCTGCCCGTCTGCGGTCAAAAGGGGGGTATTGATAAGCCCCACCTCCTTGATAGACCGGATAAGGTGCCGAACATGAAAGCCGAAACTCATACAATAGGGTCCCGGATAGTGGCAGGGGATGGTGTTGGGGTCAATGAGCTGCGGAGACAACTTGGTGATCATGTCTTGTTCTCTCAATTCTACGCTTCCTCCTTCTCGAGCAGCGAGCTGTAAATTCCTGCGTTCGACCTTTTCGGCCTTCTTTTTCATTCCATTGATTTTATACTATTAGCACCGGAAAACAATACGTGTAAATGGTGCTATGCGCTCCTCTTTTTATTCTTCAACCGCTCCACAAACTACTGTGTAAATTATTGTTTGACAATTTCCCCAGAGAGGTTCATTGTCGACAATGTCAATTTCGACAAGAGGAGGCGGCATGCGATTACTAGAATACGAGTCAAAAGAGATCCTGAGCGCAAAGGGTATCCCTGTACCTAAGGGGCTGGTTATTTCCAGCCTTGATGGGACCTCCTTCCCTCTTCCGGCCTTTATCAAGGCTCAAATTCCCATAGGAGGTCGCCAAAAGGCAGGGGGGGTTGTGATGGCCCGGGACAAGAAAGAGGCGGAAGCCAAGGTCACGCACATGCTCTCTAGTACGGTTCAAGGGTACTACGTAAACAAGGTCTTGATAGAAGAACGGCTGGATGTTGCCCAAGAATTTTACCTTGGAATAACCTATGATACGGTGGCCAAGCAACCGATTGCAATCTTTTCTGCCGAAGGTGGGGTTGATATTGAGGCGTTAGCGCAAGAAAGTCCGGAAAAGGTTCAGAAAAGGCACTTTTCAGTGAGAACAGGCCTTCCAGAATACAAAGCACGGGAGATGATTTCCTTATCCGGCATTGGCGGGAAAACACTCACCGGTTTGTCCAATATTTTTTCTCGCCTGGCAACCATTTTCCTGGAAAATGACGCGATTATCGCTGAGATTAACCCCCTCGCTCAAACAAAGGAAGGTAAGAGAGTGGCTTTGGATTGCCATTTGGAAATAGACGATGATGCCCTTTATAGAAACCTTGCTATTGCCGAGAAGGAGAGGGAGCCTGGCCGAATCCAGGGGGGACGCTCCTCAAGCGATTTCGAGAAGCGGGCAGCTGAGATTGACAATCTTGATCAGAAAGGGGTGGCAGGGAGGTTGATTGAGTTTGATGGGAACTTGGGGCTCATTATTGGAGGTGGAGGGGCCTCCTTGACCGCATTTGATGCGGTTCAAAGACACGGGGGGCGCCCAGCCAACTACTGCGAAATTGGCGGCAACCCCTCAGTGCTCAAGACAAAGGAGCTTACCAAACATATACTCTCAAAACCTGGGGTTGAGAAGATTGCGGTGATCATGAATGTGGTGAGCAATACTCGGGTCGACCTTATGTCGAGAGGTGTGATAAAGGGTATCCTGGAAAGCGGGAAAGATCCCTCAGAGACACTAGCCGTCTTCAGGGTACCAGGTGCGTGGGAAGCGGAGGGGTTCAAGATCTTATCCAAGTATGGTGTGGGGTATTGCGAGAGAACCACCTCTATTGATGAAGCTGCGAGGTTAGGGGTGGAGAAACTCAAATGGAGTGAAAAGCGAGGCTAAGATGGCTATTCTAGCTGACCAAGATACAAGGATTATTGTCCAGGGTATCACGGGTAGAGAAGCGGTGAGCTTTACCAAGGACATGATCACCTATGGATCTAAGGTCGTTGCCGGGGTTACACCGGGAAAAGGAGGACAATCTGTTCACGGCGTGCCAGTATATGACACGGTTTATCAGGCCGTAAAGGACCATGGTGCCGAGGCCAGTGTTATCTCTGTCCCTCCGGCAATGATAAAAGGTGCGGCCTTGGAGGCACTATCTCACGGGATCAGGCTATTGGTCCTCGTTGCTGAAAGGGTGCCCCGGAAAGATACTGTTGAGGTTTTAGAGGTCGCGAGGGCACAGGGTGCGGTAGTTATAGGGCCTAATACCCTTGGAATGATTAGCCCCCACAATGTGAAGATCGGGATGGCCGGTGGTCCGGTAGAGAATGTGAGAAGGGCCTATATGCCAGGCCCCGTCGCGGTCGCATCCCGAAGCGGGGGGATGACCACAGAGATTGCCAACCTCTTGACTTCGCATGGGATAGGACAAAGTACCTGCATCAGTGTTGGAGGAGATCCGATTGTGGGCTCTAACTTCCTTGACCTTGTGCCGCTTTTTGAGAAGGATCCGGATACCAAGGCCATTGTGCTTTTTTGTGAGCCAGGCGGCGTTATAGAGGAAAGGCTTTCAGAGATGGTACTGTCAGATGGGATCAGGACACCTATTGTGGCCTTTGTTGCAGGTCGTTTTGTAGATAGGATGCCCGGAGTCAGGTTCGGGCATGCGGCGACAATTGTGGAAGGGAAAAAAGGAACCACAGCCGGAAAGATTGAGCATTTTAGGAGGGCGGGAATCCACGTGGCAGAGGGATTGGATGATATTGTCTCTATTGTGAAAGGGCTTCTTTAAAGGGGAAGAGAGGGTATGTCTATACTCATCAGAACCGCACTTTTTGTGCCAGGGAACAGTCCTGAGAGAGTAGAAAAGGCGGTCACTACAGAGGCTGACGTGATTATCATTGACCTGGAAGATGCCGTTCCCCTCTCTGAAAAGGAGAGTTGCCGATCCCTTGTAAGAGAAAAAATACTCCGGCACCCAGACAGGATAATGCTTGTGAGGGTTAACTCCCTGGACACCCCCTTTATTGAGGGTGATCTGGAGGAAGCTATTGCACAGGGTGTTACTGGCATTGTACTTCCCAAGGTTGGAAGGCCCGATGACATCCGTGAGATAAATAATCTGTTGCACAAAGTGGAAAAAAAAGGGGGCTTTCCTGAGGGCTCAATCCGAGTCTTTCCTCTAATCGAATCGGCAGCGGGGGTGCAACATATTTATGAAATTGTGTCCACCAAAACAAGACCAGAGAGAATCTATACGGTGGCATTTGGTGCTGCCGATTATACTCTTGATATGGGTATAGAAATGACCATGAACGGAAACGAGCTCTTCTATGCCCGCTCCAGGATCTCTGTCGCATGCAGGGCCGCGGGAATTGCTCCTCCAGTGGACACCCCCTTTATGATCGATATCAAAAACACAGACGCCTTGATTTCAGACGCCAAGAGGGCAAAGGAGTTGGGGTTTCAGGGGAAGTTGGTCATCCATCCAGCCCAGGTAGGGCCCTGCAATCGTATCTTCTCCCCTGCCCCAGAAGAAGTTGAGAGGGCTGAAAAGGTTGTCAAGGCCTTTAGCGAGGCAGAGGCAGCAGGGGTGGCTGCGATCCAGTTGGAAGGGAAGTTTATCGACTACCCTGTGGTAAAGAGGTCAAAGGACATCCTCGCACTCGCAGCTGCTATTGAGAAAAAGAAGTAACATGTAATAGTTCTTTCAGAGTGATTGCGGAGCGTAGTATGGCTGAATTTATTAGGCTTGAGATCAATGGTCGGACATGCCTCGGTATTGAGAAATGTGGAAAATGCATAGGAGTCTGCCCGGTAAATATTTTTGCATCGAATGATGAGTACCCACAGGCGGTGGAAGCCAATGAGGATGAATGCACCCTCTGTAACCTGTGCCTTCAGGGCTGTGAGGTGGACGCAATAACCATTCATAAGTTGTATGAGGAATAGAATATGCCGGGACCCCCTTCAATTTCAGAAAGGCTGGCCCAATTTTTCTGCCCTCTCACTTACGAAGACCTTTCAGAGCCCATGATCTATCAAATAAAGGCCTTTTTCCTGGATTGGCTCGCATCCGCGTTTGCCGGCCATTCCCAACCACCTACTCAGATCATGCGTTCCCTTGCGAACGATATGAAGGGTTCTGCTGAGGCCACCCTCATTCCAGATAGAGGCAGAAATTTGGCGCTTGTTGCTGCCCTGGTCAACGGCGCGTCATCCCATGTGATGGAAATGGATGATCTGCATCGACCATCTATTTTTCACCCCGCAGCATCCATTTTGCCGGCTGTTTTTGCTGCAGGAGAAAAAGGGCATGTGACAGGTCGTGATCTGATCCTTGGTATTCTCGCTGGGTATGAAACTGGGATACGGGCTGCCCTGGCCGCGGGGAAAAGCCACTATGAGTTCTGGCATACCACCGCAACCTGCGGTACCTTTGGCGCGGCAGCAGGGGCGGCAAAGGTCTTGGGTTTGGACCTGGAGCCGTTTGTGTGGGCACTTGGTTCTGCGGGCACCCAGAGTTCTGGTCTATGGGAATTCTTGACTGACGGTGCCATGAGTAAACAACTTCATTCAGGAAAGTCATCCATGAACGGCCTCATGGCTGCCCTATTGGCCCAAAAGGGTTTTACCGGCCCCCGTCACATATTTGAGGGGAAGAAAGGATTCCTCAATGCAACATCTCGCGAGTACGATCTTGAAATCCTGACACAGGGCCTGGGAGAGACCTTTCACACCTCGAGAAATTCCCTCAAATGCTATGCCTCTTGCGGCCATACTCATTCCGCCATTGATGCGGCCTTAGAAGCGTGGGGGTCTAGAGGCCTGGATGCCACTGCTATACGATCGGTCACCGTTTATATATACAAAGAAGCCCTTGATTTATTGCAAGAGGTGGAGGCCAATACCCCCTATTTTGCCAAATTCAACCTGCCCTTTTGTGTTGCGACCGCCCTCAACTACGGACATGTTGACCTTGATGATTTTACAGATGAAAGGCTCACTAATCCAGAAATGCTTCAGGTTATGAGGCTTATTTCTCTTAACGTCGACCCGGAACTGACCCGCCTCTATCCTCAGAAATGGCCTGCCCGGGTAGAGATAGAAATGGCAAACGGAGAAAGATATCAAGCATATAACGAATATCCCAAGGGAGACCCGGAAAACCCTCTTTCTGAACAGGAACTCATTGGAAAGTTCAACAAACTCTGTGGGGATACCTTAGAGAGGCATGAAAAAGACAGGATCATAGAGTTAGTCCTGGGCCTTGAAGAGGTCCATGATATCAGCCACATATTTCATGGCTAAGGCGCCCGAATCACCTATTTCAAATCAATATGCCTGAGAACAAATCACCAATTCACGAGGAAAACGCAGTCGCCTTTTCTTCCTCTGCGCACACTCGGAGCAAGAGGGTCTTTAGGTCCTTAACCCTTGTTGATCAGATTGCACGGACCTTGAAGGACGATATTCTGACAGGAAGACTCAAGGGAGGTGACCAACTCCTTGAAGATCAACTGAAGAATGAATTCGGCATCAGTCGTACTCCTTTGCGGGAGGCCTTCAGGATTTTGGAAAAGGATGGCCTTGTGGAAATCCTGCCCCGCAAGGGTGCCTTTGTAAAGAGGATTAGCAGGCAGGATATCGAAGAAAATTTTCCTGTTCGGGCCCTCCTGGAGGGGTTGGCCGCCCGCTTGGCTTACGCAAATCTCACCCAACAAGATATCGAAGATATGGAGGAGGTTTTTGAATATATGGCAGAGGCGGCAGAGAAAAAGGATTTCAGTGAATACTCAATGCACCACCTCGCATTTCATGAAATATTTATCAATGCCTCTAAGAACGAGACCTTGATCGCGCTCCTTCGCACCCTACGGATGCACAGATTGTGGCATCGTTATACACATCACTTTTATAAAGAGGACTTTAGAAATTCTTTAGAGGTCCATCGCCGGATTATTGATCTCTTTAAGGAGCAACGGGTTTCTCAAGAAGAGATGGAGAAGGTTGTTCGTGAGCACATTGAGAGAGCGCTCGTTCCCTTCTTGGACGCTATGGGAAAACTCGAAGAGAAGATACCACGGGAAAATGAATAGAGAAAAAATGTTGAACAGATCGTTTTCAGTTTTTTTTACTCGTATACCTGTTTTTTCAGCCTATGCCAAGACGAGAGGATGGCCGTATGTCATCGCCTGGTGTCACCGAGGCGCAGGGCTCTTCCTGGTCGCATTCGTGTGGTTTCATATCTACACCCTCTTATCACTATCCTCACCCTCCCTCTACGATGCCAGGATGATAATTTACGGTTTCTTCCCTCTTACCATTCTGGAGTGGGCCTTGGGAATACCGGTCATCTTTCACGCCCTCAACGGGGGCAGGCTTATCCTGTACGAAAGCCTTGAAATCAGGAACGATGAATCAATGATTCGATGGTTGCTGGGGCTTTCCATCCTCTACATAGGGCTTCTGGGGATAATAATGCTGCTCGGCACCCAAAGTGTATCCCCAGTCTTTTTTTGGCTACTCGCACTCGCTGCCAGCGTGACTCTCGCGTATGGGGCCATTTCGAAAATCTGGGCGGTGCGGCATTCACTGTCATGGAGACTTCAGAGGGTCACAGGTGCCTTCTTGCTTGTCATGGTGCCGGCTCATTTCTTGTTCATGCACCTTAACCCCACAATAGCTAAAGAGGCAAGCGTGGTTATTACAAGGATGCAACATCCATTTATTAAGGCCGTGGATCTAGCGCTGCTGGTGGGGATCCTCTACCATAGTGGTCATGGCCTAGTCTCGGTGGTAAGAGACTACTTTTCTTCTCGAGTCCTCCATGTGGGCCTGGTTGCACTGGTTTCACTGGTAATGTTGGTCTTTGCCTGGATTGGGATGAGCCTGATCCTCTCCATCTGAGCTGAGGTAAGTGTTGGATGAAAAAAAGGTTTCGAATTATCTCCACGATACGATGCGACGTTCTGATCGTCGGATGTGGCGGCGCGGGACTGCGGTGCGCAGTAGAGATATTTGAGAAAAGGCCCGGCACTAAGGTCGTAGCTATCACCAAGGTCGCCCACCCTCAAAAGTCCCATACCAGCACGGCCCAGGGCGGACTGGCGACAGTAGACCCTCGGGATCCGGTTGATAAACCCGAATATCACATGTTCGATACCTGGAAGGGTTCTGATTGTATGGCAGATCAGAATATTATCAAGAAGATCATCGAGTCTGCGTGGGACCAGGTTGTCTGGTTGGAGAATCATGGTATGCATTTTAGCCGCGATGGGGAGGGGAATTTCAGCAAGAGGACATTTGGCGGTCACACACTCAATTTCGGTGAGACCTCGGCGTTCCGGGCGGTATTTGAGGCCGATCGCACCGGAAAGGGCATTATGGATACCCTCTGGGGAGAGACTTTGAAAGGGGGTATCTCTTTCATACACCAGTCCATCGCCACAGAGCTGCTCTTCAAAGAAAATCGGTGTGTGGGAGCGTTGATTTTCAAACAGAAAGAGGGGGAGTTTGTAAGAGTCTTAGCCAAAGCCACAGTCCTTGCGACAGGTGGCAGTGGCCAGATATTCAGGGTTACCACAAATTGTCGCCAGAATACCGCCGACGGGCTCGGCCTTGTACTCCAGGCCGGATTGCCGCTAATGGATGCTGAGGCGGTTCAATTCCATCCAACGGGGATAGTAGGCCCTGGTATTCTGGCCAGCGAGACATTGCGCTCAGTGGGGGGCATTCTGCGTAACAGGGACCTGGAGGCCTTTATGGAACGCTATGCCCCCAAGATGAGAGAGCTGGCCCCTAGGGATCTAGTAGCCCGGGCAATCGAATCAGAGATTCGAGAAGGCAGAGGCATACTAAATCAGGAGCACAATATCCAGCACGTATGGATAGACCTACGCCACCTCTCAGATTATGTCCATGATGTACAGATTCCCGAAGTTACCGGCTTCTTTAAGAAGTTTGTGAACATCGATCCCAAAGAAGACCTTTGCCCTGTTTGCCCTAGTAATCACTATCACATGGGAGGAATCCCGACCAACGAATCGGGAGAGGTTCAAAAAGGGCCAAAGGAGGTGATCTTGGGGCTTTTCGCGATGGGGGAATGTGCAGCAGCCAGCTTTCACGGTTTCAATCGTCTCGGCACCAATTCGCTTCTGGAATTGATCACCATGGGAAGAATCGCAGGGGAAGAGGCCGTTGAATACCTGGGAGGGGAAATGCATGAAGCGCCTGAAGAGGAAGGTGAACGGACTTTTTCCCTATTCTCAAGATTCTTTGATGAAACAGGTACAGGCAACATTGGGCAAATCCGGTTGGACATGCAGACCCTCATGACCGAAAAGGTTGGCGTCTTTAGAACAGAAGACGGACTCCTAAAGGCGATTGAGGCGCTCAAAGAGCTCAAGGAACGTGCCGATCATACCTCATTGTCGAGTCGCAGTCTCACCATGAATCAGGAACTTATTCAACGCTGGGAGTTGAATAACCTCTTGATGGTCTCCATGATTTGCGCACAAGGTGCCTTGAACAGAAGGGAGTCCAGGGGCGGACATTTTCGTGAGGATTTCCCGGAAAGAAAAGACGAGTTTAACTATCATACTTTAGCCCATATGACAGAGTTCGGCAAGGTAACCTTAGGTGAACGTCCGGTAGACATGAGTATTTATAAGGCCAAAGATGAGAATTATGAAAAATTTGCCGTGATTGAGAGAAAATATTAGTGGAAAATAAGTATAATATTACCTTAAAAATTAAACGTTACGACCCGGATAGCAAAAAGTCCTGGGTTCAGGACTATGAGCTGGAGGCCGGAAGGATACTTCGATTAACGGATGTATTTCGAAAAATCAATAACGAATTAGATCCAAGCCTGGCCTGGAATTCATCATGCGAGCATGCGCAATGCGGGACCTGTGCGGTCAGGGTCAATGGAAAGCCGCTGTTGGCCTGCGAGCTACTCGTTGAAAATGCGGTTGCCCATTTCGGAACCACGGTTTTTGAGGTCGGGCCAATAACCGTTGCACCTGTGATTCGTGATCTTATTGTCGATTTTGAGCAAGCCTATGAAAGGGTTAATAAAGTCAAGCCATATATCATAGAGCCCGCCCAAAACCCAAACCCGGGAAATGAATACCAGATCGATCCACGAGATCTGGATCGTTATGTGGATGCCACACGCTGCGTTAATTGTTTCTGTTGTGCTGAGGCATGCATCAGCAGTCACAAAGGCTTTTTGGGGCCAAATGCCGTCATGGCAAGTATTGTTCGTTTAATGGACCCCCGTGAACTGGCAAAAGATGAGAGGCTGGAGCTTCTTTACAGCGAAGAAGGGATATATAGATGCCATACCTCGATGGCCTGCTCTTTCGTTTGCCCCAAGGAGATAGATGTGGCACATTTTATCGCATTAGCGAAAGCGGGCAGATTCAGGTCAAAGACTAACAGATAAGCTGAGGAATAACGATAATGCCAGAAAAGGAATTCGCAGGGATCTTTCCCTATCTTGTAACGCCCATAGATCAGTCAGACAACCTTAAAGAAGACGTGTTGCGCGATCTTGTGAATCATCTCATCTCAAAAGGGGTACACGGGCTGACCCCTTTGGGGAGCACGGGAGAGGGTGCATATTTCCCCTGGGAAACAAAAAAGAGGGTGGTAGATGTTGTCGTTAAGGCCGCTGCCGGCCGTGTTCCTGTTATTGCCGGAGTGAATGAAATGACAACCAACGGCGCGGTAAAACAGGCTATAGAGACGGAGCGCATCGGTGCGGATGGTATCCTTGTTGTCTTACCAACTTATTTTCCCTTAGCCGATAAGCAGGTAGTTGAACATTTTCGGGCCGTGGCCCGTGCTGTCTCATGCCCGGTCGTTTTATATACAAACCCAAAATTTTCCAAGTGGGATTTTACCATTCCCATGCTTGAGGAACTGGCAGAAGAACCTAATATCCGTTATCTAAAAGATGCATCTGGTAACACGGGTAAGCTTTTATCCATTGCAAATACCCTCCAGGATCGTATAAAGATTTTCAGTGCCTCGGCACATGTACCGGTTTTTGTATTTATGATAGGTGGTGTTGGGTGGATGGCCGGGCCCGCCTGCCTCATTCCCGAGCAGTGTGTTAACCTGTTTA
>DATKYC010000282.1:0-2417 GCA_035528695.1 Acidobacteriota bacterium
GAGATTGCTGAGAGGGCCGGCGCTCCCGGAGTACTTTTTTCAATGGACGAACCTACATTAAGAAAAGTAGTAGAAAAAATTCATGAACAAGGATGGATCCGCTATGAGACTACACACAACCTTGACCAGGCTCGGCTAAAAGAGGACTTTACAGCATTGGATTTCTTGAAAGCATATTATCAGAACGAAAATCCTGTGCCATCCGGCGACCGTAAGTCTTAGAGGAGACTTAGTGTGAGCGAAACGGTAGATATGATCAAACTTGTCAAGGAGCTTCCAAGCCGTCCCCGGGGAAGAGCCTGTATAGTCCTTACCCACGATTATGCCGGTCAAAAAGACTGGGCCATGGAACTGGCAAAGCAGACCGGCTCTGAGCATGTAGACTTACTAGACATTTTTCATGAAAACGGTGATCTGGGAGAAAAGATTAGCTCAATGAACACATCGGAACTCTTCAGATTTCTAAAAACAAGAAGTGCCAGCTCTGTCCTCATTGTGACAGGGATCGAATTCTTAAGAGCCACCTGGGGTTCCCAGGACAATTCCTCGGAGCAGTTTGCTATGAACGTCGAAACGTGGAACAAGTCGCCTGCTTTTCTCTTTGTCTTGCAGTTCGACTCAGCACTCGCTAAAAGAAAGTTCATTAGATACCCCCAATACCTATTTAAGGTTGACCAGAAGGAGACGTACGCTCTCACATGAAAAACAACGGCCTGTTCAGCACGCTTTTTATCGAGAAGATAGGAAAAGAGATTGGGCTCGATGACTTTGCCCGTGACCGGATGGCCACTCTGGTTCATGCCTGGAAGACCTGGGAGCATGGGAATTTAGAGACCCTCTGGGAAACGTTCATGAAACAGGCCCTCGGGTATCTCCGGTTCGTGCCCGGAGTTACTCCTATTTCACCTGGTGTTTATCCTCTTTTCGAGGACTTTGGTTACAAAAATGGCATAGCCATACTATGCCTCATCGATCCTGCCGCAGACATCGACGAAAAGACCGTGGGGAAATTTTGGCCCGCTAAGTTGCTTATCCATTTGAAGAGTCAAAAGCTCAACTGGGGCATTCTCACGAACGGTGCCACGTGGCGCCTTTACTCCACTAAAAGCTCAAGGCCCTTCGAGGATTTCGTGGAGCTCCCTCTTGCCGAGGCCTTGGAGAGCGAAGAAAAGCGCGAATACGCCTTTTTTGAGCGGTTCTTTCACAAGGACTCCTTTGTGCCTGAAGAGGCGCACGGCGAAACGGAGGATTCAAAGAAAGACGAGGCAGCAGGCGTCTACAAATGCAGGCTTGACCGTGATAAAGAGGCCTCTGAGGGCACACTGGACAGGTATGTCAAGAGGCCGCTTCTCTACCAGGTGGATGAAGTTCTCCAGTATCTATGCAATGGCTTTATCGCGGACACCCCCAAAAAAGGAGAGGAATACACAGAACCTGAGCGAAAAGAGATCTTCGAAAGCGCCGTCAAGCTCCTCTACCGCTGCCTCTTCTTTTTCTACGCTGAGGCCAGAAGGCTGCTACCTTCGGAAGCTGACAAAGTCGAAACCTACGAGAAGCATTCCATCCGGGCATTGTGCCAGGAGGCCCATAAGTTTCAATGGGGCAAAAGGAAGGACAATGACGGCTACGATCTATGGCAGCACCTCAAGGGATTGACCAACGCGGTGAATGAGGGCGATCCCGAATACGGGATCATGGGTTACAATGGTGGATTGTTTGATGACGAAGAAGAGGTGTTTTTGGGGGAGCACAAGCTGCGCAATGATTTCCTAACGCGAGCGTTATATCTTCTTGCTTATGTTGAACCGTATGACGGTGATCCAGGAAAGGAATACGAAATTCCTTACGAGGACCTGGAGGTCCGGCATCTTGGAGAGCTTTACGAAAATATCCTGGAATACACAGTCCTTCTTGCAGATGCCAACCGAATAAGACGCCGTACAAAAAAGGGCGTTGAGATACTTTTAGCCTCTGAAACTACAAAGCAGAAAGGTGATACAGTTATCAAGAAAGGTGATGTCTATTTTGGAGAATCGGCCCTTGAACGTAAGCAGACAGGTTCCTATTTTACGGCAGAATCCCTTGTGCGATTTCTCAACAGCAAGACCGTGATTGAGCCCTTGCGGGAGAGGTTTGAGAAAGGGTATCGAAAACGCTTTGACGAATTTCTTGAGCAGGCACGATCAGGCTACGACAATGCCACCAAACGGGGCGCAGGGCGTTCTGCTGTGGCTCTGGTTGGACGATTCGTAAATGAGGTTATCCTTGATTTCAAAGTCTGCGACTTGGCTATGGGCAGTGGCCACTTTCTTGTTGATGTGTCAAACCAAATGTCTGGACTGGTTTTGGAACTCCTGGCCGAAATCCCAGACATGCAAGGTCTGAACACCAATGTTACAAGTGACCCAAACCACTGG
>DATKYC010000283.1:0-5065 GCA_035528695.1 Acidobacteriota bacterium
CCCAGTTCCTCGCTGATCTTCAAAAACCATGTCTCATAATTCTTAACAGCACAAGGGAGGCGGAAAAGCTTCTCAAGGAAGTCCAGTTCTTTATGTCGAACTCGAACTCTTCTTCCCTCCTCGAGACAACCCGGCTCTATGAGTTTCCTCTTTACGACATATCTCCCCTCACAGGGCTTAGTCCTCACCGGGAGGGGGTGAGCCGTCGCCTTCAGGCCCTCTATGCGTTAATCTCCGGAAAAAATCCGATAGTCATCACCTCATTTGAGGCCGTATTTTTCAGGATATTGCCAAAGGAGGCCCTGATCAGGGCCATCGAATATTTTGAGGCGGGTGAAGAGGTGGACAGAGACCTTTTCGTCCGGAGACTTGAGATCTGCGGATATCAGCGGACATCTCTGGTGGAAGAAAGGGGTGATTATTCCATCCGAGGTGGAGTCATAGATATCTTTCCGCCTCTTTATACGTTGCCGATTCGGATGGAATTCTGGGGGGACCGGCTGGAATCCGTTCGTCAATTTGACCCCCTGAGCCAGAGGTCACAGAATCATATAAAAGAAATCGTTCTTCTCCCTGCCGCCGAAATCATAATGGACAAAGACAATATCAAAAGGGCCAGGTCCATGGGCAGGCTTCCACCTAGCTACGAAGACGGCATGCGCTTTCCAGGGCAGGAGGCGTGGGTGAACCACTTCTATCCCCGCCTTGATACACTGTTTCACTATCTTCCCAAAGAAGCCCTGATAACCCTTTTTGATTCACATCGGGCAGAGTCCGCGTGTCAGAGGATGAAGGAAAAGTTTGAAAGGGATGTGGAGAGCCTCCGGAAAGAAGCGGCCGAAAAGGGAAACCCTTTCCCTGAAACTGAAAACGTTTTGATCCCTTTCGAGGAAATATCCCAAAGCCTTGAGAGTTATCAACAACTTGATTTCACCGGGGTGGAGCTCGGTCAAAAGAATGCGCCGGAGAGGACCATACACATTACGGGTCACTTTGATATTGATGACGACCTGGAGGTAAGGCTCGAAACTAAGGGCAGGGTTTCCATGGCACCGCTCGCTGAAAAGATCTCAGAATGGCTCGCCTCACGAGCAAGTGTCGTCCTCGTAAGCCGCACGGAGCAGCAAACAAATCGCTTAAGAGAGATTCTTGCAAACTATGAGGTCCAGGTAGACCGCATTGTACAGTGCTGGGCTGACATACCACCCGGGACCGGCCTGAGCATGTGTCTGGGGCGCCTTTCAAAGGGATTTACCTGGCCCGATATCGGCCTCTATGTGGTCAGCGAGGACGAAATTTTCGGGGCAAAGAAAGCCCGATCCAGACAAAAAGGAAAAGCGAGAGAGAGTGCACTGACGTGGTCCAGTCTCAGCCAACTCAAGGCAGGAGATCTTGTAGTCCATGAGGAGCATGGGATCGGCCGCTATTACGGTCTTTTGAAGATGGAGATAGCCCACAAGGCAAATGATTTTCTGGTAATTGAATATGCCAATAATGACAGGCTTTACATCCCGGCCGATCGCATCAGCATCTTCCAAAAATATGTGGGAGCAGACGAAGGGAATCTGAAACTGGACCGTTTGGGAGGCCGCTCATGGAATATAGCCAAACAGAAGGCCAAGAAATCTGTCAAGAGGATTGCCAAACAGCTCATCGAACTCTACGCCCTGAGAAAATACCGAAAAGGGTATTCCTTTTCTCCACCTGACAACTATTACAGGGAATTCGAAGCCACCTTTGAGCATGAAGAGACCCCTGATCAGATCAAGGCGATTGAAGACGTCCTGGAAGATATGGGTTCCGAGGGACCCATGGACCGTCTTATATGCGGAGATGTGGGCTTCGGAAAAACCGAGGTTGCGCTAAGGGCTGCATTCAAGGCAGTCTCCGATGGGAAGCAGGTTGCGCTCCTGGTCCCCACAACGGTCTTGGCTGAACAGCATTATGAGACCTTCAAGCGAAGGCTGGAGCCGTACTCTGTCAACATTGGGATCCTGAGTCGGTTTAAGACCCGGGCAGAGCAACTGGAGACCTTGAGTAAGCTACGCTCCGGGGCCGTTAATGTACTCATTGGAACCCACAGGATACTCCAGAAGGACGTGAAATTCGGAGACCTGGGTCTCCTCATCATTGACGAAGAGCAGCGATTCGGGGTCAGGCAGAAAGAGGCTCTGAAGAAATATCGGGCCCTGGTGGATGTCCTTGCCATAACTGCCACCCCTATTCCAAGAACCTTTCAGATGTCGATGATGGGCGTTCGAGACCTTAGCATCATTGAAACGCCCCCGGAAGATAGATTCGCCATCCAGACCCACCTCTCCCCATACGATGAATCTCTGATCATTCGGGCCGTTCAGAACGAGTTGGAAAGAGGCGGCCAGGTGTTTTTTGTGCACAACAAGGTGCAAACGATCGACCTTGTGGCTGATCGGTTAAGGCAGTTGGTTCCCACCGCCAATTTTGCCGTTGCCCATGGCCAGATGAAGGAAAGGGAATTGGAAAGCACGATGATGCGCTTTTTGAAAAGGGAGATCGATGTATTGGTGTGCACGACCATCATAGAATCGGGCCTGGATATCCCAACGGCCAACACCATCATCATCAACGAGGCAGATCGGCTCGGCCTGGCCCAGATTTATCAATTGAGAGGCAGGGTGGGGAGGGCCAAAGAAAAGGCTTACGCCTACCTGCTCGTTTCAAACGGTTCCTCACTCACGAGGGATGCGGAAAAGAGGCTTAAGGCACTCATGGACTTTTCCGAATTGGGTGCAGGACTTCACCTTGCGATGCATGATCTCAAGATCAGGGGCGGGGGTAATATCCTCGGCTTTGCCCAGGCAGGGCATATTTCAGCAATTGGCTATGAGCTCTACCTTAGACTGATCGAGCGGGCCATTGCCGAACTTAAGGGGGAGGAATGGCACGATGAAATCAACCCGGAAATCAGTGTCGACATACCTGCTTTCCTGCCCGGAGATTATGTGATTGATACAGACATCAGGCTGAACCTGTACCGAAGGCTTTCCTGCCTCTGCGAAAAATCTGAATTGGAAGCAATGGCAGATGAAATCAACGACCGTTTCGGCCCTCCCCCCCAAGAGGTAAAAAATCTCCTCGGGGTGATGTCCATCCGGCTACTGCTAAAAGAGATGAGGATCAACCGATTGGACGTGAGCAATAACAGCCTTACATTGACTTTTTCTCCGGATACAAGGATGGACCCTCAAAGATTGGCCAGCCTGGCCGGCCAGGACCCTAGGAGGTTTCAGTTTCTATCCCAGAACAAGTTGAAGCTGAAGATTGGTAAGTTTTCCCCCGAGGAGGATTTTCCTCGTATCGAAAAGGCTATTCAGGCCCTCTATCTCCATTCGTAGCCCTTCCAAGCGCATACCCCCCCCCTTGTCAATATCAATAGTTCTTCTTTACCCTGTCCCAGCCGCTCAAAAGCCTCCCTGCTGGCTGTCTATAACCCCTTCCTGTCACTCCTGTGGGACGATGGATAAAACACTTATAAGTTATCCCAACTCCAGTATGCAAATTATTCTCGGATTTTCTCTCCTAATCCAATTTCAGCAAATCAAGAGGGCTTCACGCCCAGATCAAATAGAAATGGGCTTCCTTTTCAGGTGCCATATTTTTTGCATTCAAGTAGTTGAGAAATTTTTTCATTCTTGCCTCCTCTCTTGGAATGTTATCCAGCCGGCTAGATAAGAACCCTATATGGGACAAATACTAGCCGTTTCTGTACGTTTCATAAAACTGAAGAAGAATGCCAAAATCGTATTAACTGACTATATTTTTTACATTTATCGCTATTTGTTGAATTCATAGTCCTTTTCATGT
This sequence comes from Acidobacteriota bacterium, assembly GCA_035528695.1. GTDB lineage: Bacteria > Desulfobacterota > DSM-4660 > Desulfatiglandales > Desulfatiglandaceae > DATKYC01. The sequence continues at coordinate 3,844 of DATKYC010000283.1, forward strand.
ATAGTCTCGCCGGGTTACGTTTCCCAAAAATGGGAACAAAAAATCGCCGACTAGTTAATATCTAATGTTAGTGCGCTGATTAATGAACAAAGGGTTTGATAAGAGCATGAGGAGATGTGAATGAAACATCAAGAAGGATATTTCAAAGGTGTTCGGGATACCAATATTAGCTATCAATATTGGCTACCTGAAGATGAGCCTAAAGCCATACTTATAGTTGTTCATGGATTGGCAGAGCACAGTGGGCGATATATGAATGTTGTCAATTACTTTGTTCCATTGGGCTATGCTGTGTATGGGGTCGATCACATTGGACATGGAAAATCAGAAGGTGAGAGGAAGTACTCAATGAACCTGAACACGAGCAAGTATTGAACGATGTCAAAACATGGCTAGAAGCTCATCTTGGTGCAACGTAGAACGCACTAACCCCGCGTTAACCGGACTTGGCTTCACCAAGGTGGTACGCGACGCGAATTGCCAAGTTTGGTTACAGTTGAGGAGCTTCAGGAGCACAAACGCCAAGCCGGTTACGCCCCTGTTTTGCTACCTGCTATTGATCGATAACCCCTTATAAATATTGAATGTTTTGATATCACGACGCTATCACCAGAGTACTTAAAATGAAGACTGATCGGTTCAGGGTGCAGCATGGTTATGAACCACCTTACTGGCGATTGGTAAAACTTGCGCGGTTGGCAAAGTATGAAAAAGACAAGGAGACCACTTTATGAAAGGGGGAAGCCCGTGAAATATTGACATTCGTCATGAAGGATGAGGAAAGGGGATCTGCTCTTGACTCTTGTTAGATGAAGCGAGCATAAATCTGGCACTTTGAGATGAGACATGAATCCCCTATGCCAAGGGCTGACCCCACATAAAATGAATTAACTTTATAAGGGTTGCCCAAGCTACTAATTGTCGGAGGGGAAAATGAATCGGGAAGAGAGTAGCAAACGGTATGGCGTCAAGGCGGTTGAGAGGGGATTTATTACCCTCGATCAACTCTTAATGGCTATAAACATCCAAATTGTAGAGAACCTTGAGAAAGGGGAACACAGGCTAATAGGAAGGGTACTCGAGGAACTGGGGATCATTTCGCCCTCTAAAATCATGATGCCAGATGACATTGAGGAGGTGACAAGCGAATCTATTAGAAAACGCTTCGGGGCTATTGCTATTGAGAAAGGCTTTATCACTGAAGAACAGCTTATTCGTTGCA
>DATKYC010000284.1:0-3861 GCA_035528695.1 Acidobacteriota bacterium
GCCAAGATATTCCCTTGCTTTCCGCCTGAGACCCGCGCCTTCAGCATCCGTTATTTCCTTCTTTAGCCTGATTTCCAGCCGCGAAGCCATTCGGTATCACCTGCATTTCGTGTAAATATAAAAAAGTGCCTCACAACTTAATGGAATTGCGAAAGCGAGTCAATACAATACTTTTGGGGGGAAAGGCTTGAAATCTCAAGGGCTAATGAATATATTGATATTGTATTATCGGGGGTGTAAGGATAAAATATTATTAGCGAAATGCCGTGCAATTAATTCTAGGCGAAGATTTCCTCCTGTCTCGGTAATACTATCGCGCTAAAACGGCAAAGGTAGGTCTGGCCCATGGGGTGGACCTGTGCGCTCCAGTTTTATGGCATTAGCAAGCTAGAGTAGGCCCAGATCCTTGAAGCTGTTTTTGCTTATCGGACCGCGCGTTAGATTGACTTCGTGACAGGATAAAGGAGTTACACAAATGAAAAATGGACGAGATTTTTTTGATGAGAGTGATGGAAGCGGAAAGATACCGAATCAGAAAGAGCTGGAAAAGGAATTAAGCGATTACCTTTCCAAGAAATATGGGGGTCGGATTAAGATTATCTCACCGCTTGTTTTCCCGAAAACTGATGAGGCACTGACTGATGATGATCAGGGTGATCAGACAGTATCTAAGGGTCTGCCTTTCTTCAATATGATGCCCGAGGAACTGGAATCCTACCTTGATAGCTTTGTGGTTAAACAGGAAGAGGCCAAGGCGGTTCTGGCTACCAAGGTCTGTACCCACTTCAATAGGACCAGGCATTTCAAAGAGTCTGGAGGGAAAAAGAAGACCGCGGGGGTAGGCATGATCAAGAACAATATATTGATGATCGGGCCGACCGGAGTTGGGAAAACCTATATCATTAAGCTTATTGCCCAAAAGTTGGGAGTGCCTTTTGTGAAGGGCGACGCTACCAAATTCAGTGAGACAGGTTACGTAGGCGGGGATGTGGAAGATCTGGTGCGTGATCTGGTGTGCGAGGCGAATGAAGACATTGAGCTCGCTGAAAACGGGATCATTTACATCGATGAGATTGACAAGATTGCCTCGGCTCAAAATATAATCGGTCATGATGTCTCGAGGACCGGGGTTCAAAGGGCGCTCCTAAAACCCATGGAAGAAACTGAGATTGACTTGAAGGTCCCCCATGATCCCATATCCCAGATACAGGCTATCGAGCATTACAGAAGGACGGGAAAAAAAGAAAGAAAGGTCGTAAACACAAGAAATATCCTTTTTATCATGAGTGGTGCATTTGGCGAACTATCTGAAATTATAAAGAAACGGCTCCAGAAGCAGGGCATAGGGTTTGAGGCAGATGTGAGATCCACAGAGATTCCATGGGAGATTTTGAAAGAAGTCACTGCGTTGGATTTGATAGAATTCGGGTTTGAATCAGAGTTTGTGGGTCGACTCCCAGTCATCGTTGTATTTGATGAGCTCACCAAAGATGACCTTGTTGAGATATTGAAAAACCCAAATAATCCCATCATTCTCAGTAAGCGGCTGGACTTCAGGGCCTATGGAATCGACATCAAGTTCGAAGAAGAGGCCTTGACCAAGATCGCAGAAATGGCTGCTGGGGAAAAGACCGGGGCCCGCGGGCTGGTGAGCGTTATTGAAAAAGCCCTGATCCCGTTTGAAAAGAAGCTTCCGTCAACAGGGCATAAAGAGTTTCTGGTGACGAAAGAGGTGGTGGAGAACCCCGCATCTCAACTTGAACTCCTGCTCAACAATCCAGATGATCCAAATCGTGCGGAAAGGTATGAGAGGGCTACCCAAAAAGAGCTTGAGAATATCAAAGACTATATCTTGAGAAGAATAGGAGATTTTCACATGAAGTCCGGGCTCGAGATCTATGAGAGGAGAATAGAGCTCATCGCAAGCTTGTACCTAAAAGCCATCTCTGATATTAATACCGCCCTGGAAGAATTCAAGGAAATGTACGACCAGGTCAGGGTTCAAGAGGCTTCGCTGGCCGAAAAGATGAAATTTGGCATATCGTTTGATGAGAGTGCTGTTGATGAGATCATAAATCAGGCGATCAAGACAGGTAGTGATGCAGGCCCTCTGGCCTTTGAGGTAGCAAAGAGGCTCGAGTATGGTCTTAACCTTGTAAGGGACCGATCCGGGATTGAGCGCTTTACCGTTAACCGTGAGGCGGTAACAGATATGGATGGGTTTATTAATGGACTTGTTAAAAAATACTATCGAGGAGAATACTTGAGTGACGGCACTGAATTGTAACCTGGAGTACTTGGCGTTCTGCCGGAAGCGTTCCCTGATGACTAGTTGCCCAAGGAATAGGGAATGATTGGAATATCCAAACTTTATTGTGGCACGGTGGAACCATCTGACGCCCTCCGCTATGGCAGACAATCTAGCAGCCTTCCTTCTCATCTTCTACAGTTTTCCGAAGACAAGAAACCGGTCGTGGTCTGGAATGTCACCCGAGCATGCAATTTGAATTGCCTTCACTGTTATGCCCGGGCCGTGGACCGCACCTATGAAAAAGAACTCACCCACGATCAAGGGCTCACCCTGATTGATGGCCTGGCTGAATTCGGTGTGCCGGTCGTACTATTTTCCGGGGGTGAGCCACTTATGCGGCCCGACCTGCTGGAACTCTCCAGCTATGCTGTTAATAAAGGTATGAGGGCCGTTATCTCAACGAACGGGACTTTAATCAGCAAAGATAAGGCGAAAGAGTTGAAGAAGGTTGGCCTATCCTATGTTGGGGTGAGCCTAGATGGCATGGAGGAGGTCAATGACCGTTTTCGTGGAAAGAACGGTGCATTCCGTGATGCCATGACAGGCATAAGAAATTGCCAGGAGGCAGGGCTCAAGGTGGGGCTTAGGTTTACCATTAACCGCATGAATATGAATGAGATCCCGCATATTTTTGACCTCTTGGAAGAATATGACATACCAAGGGTATGCTTCTACCACCTCGTCTATTCGGGGCGCGGATCAGCCTTGGTTGATCAAGACCTTGATCATGCAGAAAGCCTCAAGGTGATCGATTTTATCATGGATAGAACGAAAGATTTACACGACCGTGGTCTGCAAAAAGAGGTCCTGACAGTGGATAACCACGCAGACGGCCCCTATCTATATCTTCGAATGAAGAGAGAAGGAAATCCGAGGGCACGAGAGGTTCTCCAGCTTCTAAAGATGAATGAGGGGAACAATTCCGGACGAGGGATCGGGTGCATCAGTTGGGATGGCTCTGTGCATGCAGATCAATTTTGGCGATATTACAGCTTTGGTAATGTCCTCGAAAGACCTTTCAGTGAGATTTGGTCTGATCTTTCAAACCCTTTGATGGCAAAGCTAAAGCAGAAAAAGAAGTTCGTAAAAGGCCGTTGTTCCAAATGTCAATGGCTGGATATCTGTGCGGGCAATTTCAGGGTAAGGGCAGAGGCCGTCACAGGGGATATATGGGCTGAAGATCCTGCCTGTTATCTTACTGACGAAGAGATATCCGCCCCGGTATAGTGCTTGAACCGGGACCTTGCTGGAGAAAATAGAGCTATTTCACTTCAATGTCTCTATGAGGTAGATCATGATCATACGTCCACGCAGACTCAGAAGGACTGCTTCAATCAGGGAAATGGTTAGAGAAACCAGGCTTTCTGTGAAAGATTTCATCTCGCCGCTTTTCGTTAAACATGGCCAGGGTATAAAGGATCCGATCTTATCAATGCCAGGCCAATTTCAGTTTTCAGTGGACACCCTCGTAAAAGAGGCTCAAGAGTTATGGTCTCTAGGAGTTCCCTCTATTATCCTTTTTGGTCTGCCAGACCGCAAGGATGCTTCGG
>DATKYC010000285.1:0-4947 GCA_035528695.1 Acidobacteriota bacterium
AAGAAGGGGAGATCGTGTTGAGAGATGAGAAGGAGATCGTCTGCGTGCTTTGCCAGGGAGCCGACGAGAAAACACGGGTGAAGGAAGATACTCGAAATGTCCTATTTTATGCCTACGCAGTTCCCGGGATCGAGGGTAGGCATCTCAAGGAAGGATTGACGGTTGCTGCGGAAGCCATGTCTGAGTTTGGTGGAGGCATCCTCGAAGGGCTAGAGATATTTTGAAAGGGAAAAAGCGCTTGACATAATAAGCTGAGGGGCCTAAGATATATGTTAACCTATGTTTTGGCATTGGAATCCGAATCGCGATGAAATCTGACTACAAAAATATTATCGCCATTATCAGCGCGGCAGGGATAATTACATCCTTGCTGCTTCTTCTCCTCCTGGTAATAACACCAAAGTTCCCAGGCCTGGTAATGGCATAAACAGCTCAACTAGAATCCTCAAAAATCCGTTATCAGGCACTCCTGATAACGGATTTTTTTTAAACAAGACTGGAGAAAAGTCATGTCCAACCAGATCACCCTTTATGATACCACTCTACGGGATGGAACCCAGGGAGAACAGGTTTCCCTCTCAGCGGAAGACAAACTGCGAATTGCTCAAAGGCTCGATGATTTTGGCATTCACTATATTGAAGGCGGATGGCCGGGGTCTAATCCAAGAGACGCCAGGTTCTTTGAGATGGCCCGGAATACCTCCTTTCATGCCGCACGGCTTGTTGCCTTCGGAAGCACCCGACGAGCTCAGACGCGCCCGGAAGATGATGAGAACATCAAAGCGCTTCTGAAGACCGAGGCAGAGGCAATTGCTGTCTTTGGCAAGAGCTGGGATCTTCACGCTTCAGAGATCATAGGTCTGCCCCTGGACGAGAACCTGGCCATGATCCATGAAACTATAGCCTATCTAAAAAAGCAGGGTCGGCACGTAATCTATGATGCAGAGCATTTTTTCGATGGTTACAAGAATAACTCCGTCTATGCAATAAAGTCCCTTGAGGCCGCACTGGATGGAGGAGCAGATGTCGTCATCTTATGCGACACCAATGGCGGAACAATGCCCTCCGAGATCGAGAGTATTATTAAGGTGGTGAGACCTCATCTCACAGTGCCCATAGGAATCCACACACACAATGACTGCGGGCTGGCCCTCGCCAACTCCCTGGCGGCAGTTCAGTCAGGCGCCACAATTGTCCAGGGGACCATCAACGGTTATGGAGAGCGTTGTGGAAACGTCGATTTAATATCAGTCATAGGCACACTCCAACTCAAATTGGGCTATCAATGCGTCTCTCCTGAAAAACTTAGGCGCTTGACCGAACTTTCCCGTTTTGTGAGCGAGATAGCCAACATTCCTCCGCTTAATCAGCGCCCGTTCGTGGGTAAGAGCGCTTTTGCGCACAAGGGAGGAGTTCATGTGAGCGCCATAGTGAAGAGTCCGGCAGCGTATGAGCACATTGACCCGGAGCAGGTAGGGAACCGGCGAAGAGTTTTAGTTTCAGATCTTTCCGGCAGGAGCAACATAGACTATAAAGCAAAGGAAATGGGGATCAGGCTTGGAGGCAATGGCTATGATAGCCGCAAGATTGTTCAAGAAATAAAAAGATTGGAGGACCAGGGTTACCAGTTTGATGCTGCCGAAGGATCCCTGGAGCTTTTGATGAAGAAGGTGACCGGCCAGTTTAAGGAACCTTTCAGGCTCGAGTCCTTTCGGGTGACGATTGAAAAAAACCGTTCAGGCCCGAGCACTTCCCAAGCGACCATAAAGATATCCGTGGGAGATGATGAAGAAATTACAGCAGCCGAGGGACACGGGCCGGTAAATGCCCTTGATAACGCACTGAGAAAGGCCCTGACCAAATTCTTTCCCCATATCCAGGAAATGGGGCTGGTAGATTTCAAGGTGCGTGTTATTGAAGGCAGTGACGGGACCGCGGCCAAGGTGAGGGTTCAAATCGAGTCCAGGGATGTTCGCGAGATCTGGTCCACAATTGGTGTGTCAGAAAATATAATTGAAGCCAGTTGGCAGGCACTCGCCGATAGTGTTCAGTACAAGCTCTCCAAAGGTTCGGATGATAGCTAATCAACTGATTACTTGCCCAAAAAGAGCCATTACAGATTAAGGAGGCTATTGCATGAAAGACTGTGTTACTATTTTTGATACCACCCTCAGGGATGGTGAACAATCCCCTGGGGCCAGCATGAACCCGGCCGAAAAACTGCGCCTTGCAAGGCAGTTGGAGAAGTTGGGTGTTGACGCCCTCGAAGCAGGCTTTCCGGCTGCCTCACCCGGCGATTTTGAAGCTGTTGGACTTATTGCGAAAAAAGCCCGCAATGTCCAGGTGACTGCCCTCGCCAGGGCGTCAAAGAAGGACGTGGACATTGCATGGGAGGCGCTGAGGCAGGCTGCGTACCCGCGGATTCATACCTTTATAGCAACTTCGGATATCCACTTAGAGCACAAACTAAAGATGACCCGTGATCAGGTGCTCGAGGCAGCGGTAAATGCGGTCCGTGCTGCGAAGGCCTATACTGACAATGTGGAATTCTCAGCCGAGGACGGCTCACGGAGCGATAGGGATTTTCTTTGCCGCGTATTTGGGGCCGTAATCCAAGCAGGGGCAACCACCGTGAATTTGCCAGATACTGTTGGCTATGCCCTTCCGGATGAATTTGCCCAGCTTGTGTCCTATATTTTAGAACACACGCCCAACATACATCAGGCAGTCCTGAGCATCCACTGCCACGATGATTTGGGACTGGCCACGGCAAACACTATAGCTGCCCTGAAGGCGGGAGCACGTCAGGCGGAGGTGACAATAAATGGGATCGGTGAAAGGGCAGGGAATACCTCCCTCGAAGAGGTGGTGATGGGCCTCTATACTCGAAAGGACAATATGGGGCTTACCACCCGGATAAACACCGAGGAGATCTATCCCACCAGCAGACTGGTAAGCATGGTAACCGGCATTGTGGTTCAGCCCAACAAGGCGGTAGTAGGGGCAAATGCCTTTGCCCATGAAGCTGGTATCCATCAGGATGGCGTATTAAAGAACAGGATGACTTACGAGATCATGGAACCCCAGACAGTGGGCATCGCCAGGAATCGCCTGGTGCTTGGCAAGCACTCCGGGAGACATGCATTCAAACAGAAATTAGCCGAATTTGGCTACGACCTTCAAGAGAAGGAGTTAAACCAGCTTTTTGAGAAATTCAAGGAGCTTGCCGATAAGCGTAAAGAGATTCTTGATGAAGACATTGAGGTCTTGGTGGCAGAGGAAATCCTGCGCGTACCTGATGTCTATCAGCTGGATTACCTTAATGTGGTGAGTGGCACCGTGGCTGTGCCTACTGCTACTGTTAAACTAAAGATAAGGGGCGTTGAGACTCAGAGTGCGGGTTTTGGTGTAGGGCCTATTGACGCCACCTTCAACACTATAGCCAAAATGACCGGTTCACGATCCCAACTGCTGCGCTTCTCGGTCAATTCCATCAGCGGGGGCATGGATGCGCAGGGCGAGGTGACCGTGCGCCTCGAGGAAAACGGCCTTGTGGCACTTGGCAAAGGCGCCGATCCGGACATCATTACTGCCAGCGCAAAGGCTTACCTAAATGGCCTCAATCGTCTTGAGTATATGAAAAGGAACCCTTCTTTAGCCCCGGAGGAGAGGACACCTTGAGAGGATCTAGCCCATGCCCATGACCATTACCGAGAAAATCCTTGCCTCACATGCAAACCGGGCCTCGGTGAGCCCCGGTGAACTGGTGGAGGTGAGCGTGGACCTCGCCCTCGCCAATGACATCACAGCACCGCTCGCAATCGGTGTCTTTGAGGAGTTAGGGGCTAAAGATGTCTTTGACACGGAAAAAATTGCGCTGGTTCAAGACCATTTTGTGCCTCAGAAAGATATTCCTTCAGCCCAGCAGGTTAAAATCATGGCAGAATTTGCTTTGCGCCACCACATCAAACATTATTTTGAACTGGGACAATCCGGGATTGAGCATGTGATCCTTCCAGAGAGAGGTCTGGTTGTCCCGGGCGACCTCGTTATCGGGGCGGATAGCCACACGTGTACTTATGGTGCCCTGGGAGCCTTTTCATCAGGTGTGGGAAGCACGGATTTAGGTGTCATATTGGCGACAGGGCAGGTCTGGCTCAAGGTGCCACCTACCATAAAACTTGTGTATGAGGGTGAGCTCCGGCCCTGGGTTGGGGGAAAGGATCTCATCCTTTTTACATTAGGCCGGCTTGGTGTTGAAGGTGCTGTGTATAAGGCCCTGGAGTTCTCCGGAGGAGTAATGAAAAACCTTTCCATGGACCAACGATTCACTATGGCAAATATGGCGGTCGAGGCAGGGGCGAAAAACGGCATCTTTGAACCTGATGACACTACACGAGCTTACGTGGCAGAAAGATCTGACCGTCAAGGCAGCTATTGGTCAAGCGACGCTGGGGCCAAATACGAGAGAGTTCTCAAAATAGAAGTGGATGGGATCGAACTCCAGGTGGCGCGTCCCCATTCCCCGGATAACGTCTATCCCATATCGGCAGTCGATCCTGTAAGACTGGATCAAGTCTTTATAGGATCATGTACCAATGGCAGGTTAGAGGACCTGCGCATGGCAGCAAGGCTACTGGAAGGCCGATCCGTGGCTAAGGGTACCCGACTCATAGTTATCCCGGGCTCGCCCGCACTGTACAAGCAACTTATCCGGGAGGGTATTGCAGAGATCCTCCTGGATTCTGGAGCTGTGATCGGCCCTCCCTGCTGTGGTCCATGTTTGGGCGGCCACCTGGGGGTTCTAGCAGAGGGAGAAAGAGCACTTTCCACAACGAACAGAAATTTTATAGGCCGGATGGGACACCCGAAAAGCGAGCTCTATCTTTCGGGTCCAGCGGTTGCGGCGGCCTCAGCCGTTCTCGGAAGAATCGGGTCGCCAGAGGA
>DATKYC010000286.1:0-3593 GCA_035528695.1 Acidobacteriota bacterium
CCTGAAGGCCCGACCCCATTCGTTCCCAGCGGTCGGCAGGTGATCAAGATAGCCGGCAGAGGCAAGCTTTACTGTCTTCAGATTGGCTTCGGCGGAGGTGCCGCCAACTACGAATGCTAGGTGATAGGGAGGGCAGGCTGCCGTGCCTAAGGTTTTCATCTTGTCGGTCATGAATTTGATAAGGGTCTCGGGGTGCAAAATCGCCTTTGTTTCCTGGTATAGAAAGGTCTTGTTGCCAGACCCTCCTCCCTTGGCAAGAAACAGGAATTCGTAAGCGGCCCCCCTGCTCGCATAAAGATCGATCTGTGCAGGCAGGTTGCAAAGGGTATTTTTTTCTTCGTACATGGTGAGGGGCGCCATTTGAGAATATCGAAAGCTATTTTCTGTATAGGCCTTGTAAATGCCTTTGGACAATGCTTCTTCGTCAGAAGATCCTGTCCAGACCTGTTGCCCCTTCTTGCCGATGACGATGGCAGTGCCCGTATCCTGGCAAAGAGGAAAGACCCCTTCTGCTGCAATCACTGCATTTTTCAGCATTTCCAGCGCTACATACCTGTCATTTTCAGAGGCCTCTGGATCATCTAGAATCTCTGCGTATTTTGAGAGGTGCGAGGCCCTCAAGAAGTGGGAAACATCTTTGAATGCTGCCTCGGCTAGAAACGCCAGTCCTTCAGGATCAATCTTGGTGATCTCTCTACCCTCAAATGAAGGGGTCGAGACGTAGCTTTTTGTAAGGAGGCGATACTCGGTAGAGTCATCTCCAAGCGGCAAAGGATCCTTGTATAGAAATTTTCCCATTATGAGAACCCCCTTAAGCCTAAACTCACAGTCTTTTTTTATTCCCGCGCCCTATCCACGTAACCTCTTCATGTCTTCAACCAACCCTTGAACAGCGTCGGCCGAATGACGGAGGGCCTTCTGTTCGTCCTCCGTGAGCGCGATCTGGATAATATCCTCAACACCATTCGCGCCGAGTTTAGCGGGAACACCGATGAATAAATTGTGTATTCCGTATTCTCCCTCCAGATAGGCTGCACAGGGGAGTATTTTTTTCTTATCCTTTAATATGGCCTCGGCCATCTCCACCGCAGCAGAGGCTGGGGCATAGTAAGCGCTCCCTGTCTTGAGAAGCGAAACGATCTCTGCCCCGCCTTTCCGTGTCCTCTCCACGAGAGCCTCAATCCTGTCAGGCGGCAACAATTCTGTTAAGGGGATGCCTGCCACGGAGGAGTAACGAGGCAATGGAACCATTGTATCTCCGTGACCCCCGAGCACAAAGGCGTGGGTGTTTTCCACGGAGACATTTAGCTCCATAGCAATAAAGGCACGAAAACGGGCCGAATCCAGAACCCCTGCCATTCCGATGACCCTGTTCTTGGGAAAACCGCTCGCATCGAATGCCACGTGGCACATTGCGTCCAAGGGGTTGCTCACGATAATCAAAATGCTATTGGGTGCCTCCTGCGCGATCTCTTTGGCTACAGAGCCCACAATACCCATGTTGGTCGAGAGCAGATCATCTCTGCTCATGCCTGGCTTCCTGGGGATGCCGGCGGTAATAATTACAATATCAGAGTCTTTTGCCTGGCTATAATCACCGGAGACCCCGGTGATTCTGGCGTCATGCTTCTCAATAGGTGCTGCCTGAGTGAGATCGAGGGCCTTTCCTGCAGGGACATCCTCAAGAATATCGATTACCACCACATCAGCCAGTTCTTTTTCTGCAATGCGCATGGCCGCAGTGGCTCCCACATTACCTGCTCCGACTACAGTAACTTTTTTCCTCATGGTACTGCTCCTTTCTTACATGCATGGATTAGAGCTATTTTTGCGGTTGATTTCAATTTGTTTTGTGCGGGGCTACCCTATAAATCCTCTTCCATCAATCGAACACGGCCATAAACAAGCCTGCGGCTCAGCCTATCACCCCGGCCAGGCAGGGCCCCATGGCGTTCCGTAGGATATGATTGGTCTTGTCGTACTTCCGCCCCTGCCCCTATGAGCAGAGGGTTGTGGTTGGCAATTAGGAAGCTATCATATCGTCTTGCATACCTGTTCGAGGGCGGCAGCCATGGCCTCATCCTCTCTGCGGATATCCTCCAGTGTCTTGGGCTTGACCTCAGGAGGCCTCTCCTCTATGCCATACTTCCATTTGAGAAACTGCTCCCCCGAGGTGGGATACAGTGCATAGATAAGAAGGTCATAATCGTCCTTGGCCAGGTCCCCTATCTTTTCCCTGTCCTTTTCCAGCTCAGGTTCCAGGTAATCGGCTGCACGGCCCGTGACAGGGGTCTGGCCCCGCTTGTAGCCTTTGAGTACCTTTTTCTGCACCTCAGGGTCAACCGGTGTCGGCGTCTTGCCATACAGCCCGTAGACAAGATCCTTTACCTCGTTGGTCACCATTTTGTATTTACCAAAGAGCACATTGAGCACTGCCTGGACCCCTACAATCTGGGAGGTGGGCGTGACAAGTGGAGCGGTCCCCAATTCCTTTCGCGTCACCGCCACCTCTTTGTACACCTCCGGCAGCCGGTCCAGGGCCTTTGCCTGCTTGAGCTGACTGACAAGGTTTGAAATCATGCCCCCCGGCACCTGGTGTGCCAGCACCCCGGTATCAATGACCGACATCCGGTGCCTGGCAAGATAGTCGCGATACTTGGGCGCGATGGTCTCCAGATAATCGCCAAGTTCGAGCAAAAGGGGGAGGTTAAACTTAGGGTCTCTACTGGTGCCGTAAAGGGTTGCCACAATGGGCTCTACCGCGGGCTGGGAGGTCCTCAATGCAAAGGGGGCAAGGCAGGTATCCACGATATCCACGCCCGCCTCAATGGCCGCAAGATACACCATGGAGGCCATGCCGCTGGTATAGTGGGTGTGCAGATGTATGGGAATGTCGATCACCTTCTTGAGCTCTGTGACCAGTTTTGCAATGTCAAAGGGCGCCATGATGCCAGCCATATCCTTAAGACACAGCGTATCTGCACCCATCTCCTCGATCTCTTTGCCCTTGTTTAGGTAGTAGTCCAGGTTAAATACCTCTCCGCCCATCCGCCTCTCGGTCAGGGAGTAGCATATAGTGCCCTGAAAATGCTTGCCGTTGGCCTTGATCCTCTCTACCACCGTCTGAAAATTCCTGAAGTCGTTGAGGGCATCAAAGACACGAAATACATCCATTCCTGCTTCACAGGCCTTATCCACGAACAATCTAGCTACATCATCCGCATAGTTGCGATAACCCACCAGGTTCTGTCCCCTGAGCAGCATGGAAAAAGGGGTCTTCTTTATATATCGCTTCAGGGTCGTTATGCGCTCAAAAGGGTCTTCTCCAAGGAAGCGGTGCATGGTGTCAAAGGTCGCACCTCCCCATACCTCCATGGCCCAGAAGCCCACACTGTCCATCTTCTCCGCAATGGGGATCATATCCTCGGTTCGCATCCGAGTGGCCAAGTTAGACTGATGACCGTCTCTAAAGGTATTGTCTTGAATCTTAAGCGGGTTTTCTGGCCCGCCTTCTAAATACTCGTTCATAGGAAACCTCCGCCTCTTCGCGTGATTAATAAAATACTCCCCTTCCTTGCCACAGCAGGTTCATA
>DATKYC010000287.1:0-2565 GCA_035528695.1 Acidobacteriota bacterium
CGCTCCGGCGGCAGCCTGTGGATGCGCTTCTCCATAAATTGGATGGTGCCTTTATTGGGCTGGTCCTTGAGCAGGCCGGCGATGGTCTTGAGCAACGTGGTCTTGCCTGCACCATTTGGCCCCAAGACCGCAAACACCTCCTTTTCCTTGACCTCCAGCGAGAGGCCATGCAGGGCGTATATGCGATCATAATAAAGGGTTTCAATGCTGGCGATTTTAAGTAAGGGGGGCATAGCGTGGTTTCCCATGGCGTCTCATGTCATTGATAGTTTCATCCATCCCCCAGATAGGCCCTGATAACCTCGGGTGTCCGCTGAACCTCTTCGGGGGTGCCCTGGGCGATCTTCAGCCCGTAGTCAAGGGCAATCATACGGTCAGCGAGTTTGGAGGCGATCCTGAGGTCGTGCTCCACCAGGAGGACAGCAGTCTTATATCTGCCACGGACTTCTGTAATACGGTACGCGGTTTCCTCTTTTTCCTCTGAGGTGAGTCCTGCAATAGGCTCGTCCAAAAGGAGCAATTGAGGCTCCATGGCCAAGGCCCGGCCCATCTCCACGCGCTTCTGAACGCCGTAAGGGCAGTCGGATACTCGTGCCTGTCTGTAAGCCTGGAGGTCGAGAAACTCGATGATCTCCTCCACCACCTTCCGGTGGCGTAATTCATCACTCCGCAACCGCAGAAAGGCATGGAATGGGTTTTTTCGGAACTTGATATGTCTGCCCAAAAGCAGATTATCCAGAACGGTCATATGGAGGAAAAGACGCAGATTTTGAAATGTTCGGGCAACACCCCTTTGAGCGACCGAGTCGGGAGAGAGCCCGAGTAGGCTCCCTCCCTGAAAGAGAACTTCTCCCTCATCCGGGTGATAGACACCGGAGACACAATTAAAAAGGGTTGTTTTTCCAGACCCGTTGGGCCCGATCACTGCCAGAATCTCTTCCTGCTCCAGCTGGAGTTCGATGCCTGCCAGGGCCTGGATCCCGCCAAAACTGATGGATAGCCCACTGATTGCTAAGAGAGCCATAATCCTAGAAATGGGCCTTGTGGAAGGTAAATGGGGCAATTGCCACAACTTTCCCCCCACGGGCTATGCCCATGCGGGATGCGTTGTTTCCATGATGACGGTCGGCGGTGTAAGTCACAGGAGCGCCAAGTTTTTCAGGCTTCCAGTTCTTGATCTTCTCCATCCCTTTGACAAGGGATTCTCGTGTGAGATTACGCCCGGCATTCCTGAGTCCTTCAACCAGATGCATCATGGAGGCGGCCCCAAATAGCGCGAGGTACTCCTTTCCGGCGAGCTTGGGATTGTATTTTTTCATGATTTCTGCAACCCTGTCTGCTGCGGGATCAGATCCTGGCTGGCCTGAATTCCCGGGCAGGGCAATATAGGTCCCCTCCCATATCTCTCCGGCCACCTTATACATTATCGGGTCTCCAAGGGTAAAGGTGGTTAGGACCTTTGGACGGTAACCTATCTTGGCAGTCTCTTTCATGATAATGGCACCGTGCGTTGGGGTGGTATAGAAGATGAGCGTGTCCGCACCCGACTCTTTCAATTTGAGCGCGTGGGTGCTCAATGCCCTTTCGGTGACCTCATAGGGGACGGTAGCCACCAGTTTGGCCTTGCCCGGCATGGCCGCCAGGCCCTTTTCTACCCCTGACATGGCCATCTTGCCGTAATCGTCATTTTGATAGAACAGGGCGATTTTCTTGGATTTAAGATTTTTCAAGGCATACTTTGTGATATATTCGGCCTCATCCTCGTAATCGGGATAGGCAATGAATATGTTACGCAGCCTTTCCTTGGGGGTGCGGGCCCAGATCCGGATATCCCCGTAGGCAGTAATCAAGGGGATGTCGTTATCCGGGAAGTAGTCTTTGGCCGCATTCAGGATCGCGGTGCCGAGAAGGCCGCAGACTGCAAAGATGTCGCTCTTCATTTCCTGAAGGTTGGTGATGGCCCGGGTGGGATTATAGCCGTCGTCCTTCAAGATGATCTTGATTTTCCGGCCATGCACACCTCCTTGAGCGTTGACGTGATCTGCCCATGCCTGCCCACCAAGCCCGGTAACCCCCCACAGGGCTGCCGGCCCGGTAAGTGGCGTGGTCCAGCCAATTACAACCTCGGTATCCGTAACTCCCGGGACCTTCTGTTGGGCTCCAGCCATGGCTGGGATGATTAAGGCAAGAACAAGCAGGACTCCAACCCAAAATGTTGCTTTCCTCATAGCGATCTCCTTTCCCAAAAGGTTTTAAGGTGGCTAAAGGGCACTTTGAGCCCCGGATTCCCTCAATGATTTAAGTATATTGGGCAAAGAGCACGGGCGAAGCTATTCGAGCGGCCTCTCTTAAGGGTGGAACGAATTTATAGAAATAAGATTGACGACTTTTTACGAAGCCGTCAAGATTTAAGAATCAAAAGGTACATGAAGTATATTTACTGCCAATTGATACATCAATCAGTTTCTCAGGCCGATCCTGGGGGACAAGAGGTGAGCTGGCCTTTCTTGCGGAAGCCCATATCTATAAAGCCTTCAGGCGCTCTCTTGTCTCCCCGGCCTCTTT
>DATKYC010000288.1:0-2845 GCA_035528695.1 Acidobacteriota bacterium
AAGGGAATCCCAGAACTCGGGGTCTTTCTTCTTCCAGTCGGGGCCAAACCTTCTGTCACAAAAACCGCTTAGCCTCTCATACCACTTAACCCACACATTTTTCTTTTTGTCCCGGGCCTCGAGAATGTCGGCAAGGAACACGTCGAGCTTGCTCATTTCGTCCTTTGGCACATAAAAGGCCGCGCCTTTCTCAAAGGATTTCTTGAGATTATCCTCTGAGATCGCGTGGGCGGTAAGCATCAAGGCCGGGATATCCTTTTTAGTGGCAATCTCCAAGAGGTCGTAACCACGGACCCCCATGATATCCAGGACGGCTAGATGGTAGAAATTGGTTTCAAGATACTCTTTTGCCTCCTCAAATGTGGAAGCGGTATCCACTTCACACATATCCAGGAGTTCGGTCAGGAACTCAAGAATGTCCTTTTCGTCATCAACAATCAAGACCCTCTTCCCTCTAAGAATTTTTTTCGGATCCATTTTTGATTTTCCTTTGATTGGGGCTAACTGCAGGTGCCGCCCTGCAAGTTAGCGTGAAGGATTCACAGGAAGGGAAACATGCTACCTTACAAAACTAGCACAGATCTACCATGCTATTCTCACGCGCCCTGTTCTCTATATTCGAGCCTGTATATTTCTGCCAGAGTCAGAAATACCGTAATGATCAGGGGGCCATATACGATGCCCAGAATTCCAAAAAGCTTTATCCCTCCAATGACTCCTATAAACACGAGAAGTGAATTCATCTTCATCCCTTTACCTATGAGCCGTGGTTTGATTATGTACTCCATGATCGAACTATACACGAGGTTGTAAATTAGATACCCGATACCTACTCCTACGTCACCGTAGACCATTAGAATTATGGCAGCCGGTATGAAGACCACTGACGCACCAATGAGGGGCAAAAAGGCCATAAAAGCAATAACCGTTCCCCAAAGAAAAGGAGAGCTTATGCCGAAGATGTAAAAGCCAAATCCCCCTAAGATCCCCTGAATAATGCCATTTAATCCGTTGCCGACAATGATGGCTTTGCCCATCTCGCAGAATTTCTCCCCAAGCTTCTCAAGCTGCTCTCTGGGAACGGGGAGAAAATCGATGAGGTAGTCTTTGAGGCGCACCCCGTCGCGAAAGAGATAGAAGATGATCAGCATCATCAGGAAGAAGTGAACTATAAAACTCAGGATATTACTGGCCATTGAGCTGATTTGTTTATATAGGAAAAGCCCGACCGCTTTGCCAACCGAAGCTGTTAACATCTCCAGCTTCTCGGGCGTGAAATCCACTCCGGTCATCTTTCCTATCTTCTTGAGGCGCTCGACCCAGACAGAATCACTTTGGAAAATCTCCTGAATTTTCTGCATGGAGACCGAACTGCGAGTACTGTCATAGAAGTCAAATGCTTCGTTGGAAAGAGTGCCCACGAACGAGCCTACAGGGATGACGAGCACCAGCAGGACCAAAATGCTCATGAAGAGCGAGGCTGAACTCTCACGGTCTCTAAACAACTTCTTGACCCAAAGGTACAATGGATAAAACACACTGGCAATCAGAAGCGCGATCACTATGGCGGAGACATAGGTCCAGAAAAGTCTTAAAAGCAGAACCATAGAGCAAAGTAAGAAAATGATGAAGACCATAGAACCATACTGTTTTTGCATTACTGGGAGCTCCTTAGGCGCATAATAGATAAGAAGAAGTCGATAGTCAAAAAAATTTTTCAAGGAAAAACACAGCTTAGAAGGAAACGTACCTCTTATGCTGTATTCCATAACTGCACATACCACGGAGAGGATCAAATAGTTTTCAATTCATCAGGTCGGGCAAGGGAAATAAGGTAAGCTGGCCCTGCAAGATGGTAGTGATTTTGTGGCATTTTAAAGCTCGAATTTACTTTACATTGCCTGAACATATCGTTTAAAAGGAGGAGCATTTTAGCCTCAAACCGGTATATCCCGGATGAAGATGGGGGCATGGTGAGTGTTACCGCCGGGATTTATTGGACAAAAGATAGAAAAGGAGGGCCGATCAGTGGAAGAGAGAGATGTCATGGAGGTGGATGTGCTCTTTGTGGGTGGAGGAGTGGCCTCCCTTAGTGGCGCACTTCATCTGTCAAATCTGATAAAAAGGCATAACGAAAGGATTGAAAAGGGAGAAGAAGGCAAGAAACTTGATGAAATCATGATCGCCGTGCTGGAAAAGGGCGCCTATTTGGGTTCCCATTCACTTTCCGGGGCGGTAATGGATCCGGTCTTCCTCAAAGAACTTGTCCCTGACTTCATCGAAAAAGGGGCACCGCTCGATAGCGAAGTGAGTAAGGAGGAGGTCTGTCTTCTGATCGGAAACGGACGGATTAAGGCACCTATAACACCACCGCCTCTTAATAATCATGGATGTTATATCGTCTCTCTTTCAAAAATTACCGAGTGGTTAGGAGGAATGGTTGAAGGGAATGGCGTTGATATTTTTCCTGGATTCGCCGGCACAGAGATCTTATACGACGGAGATAGGGTGATCGGCATTAGGACGGGTGACAAGGGAATTGATGCAGATGGGGAGAAGAAATCGAATTATGAGCCGGGTATCGATCTCCATGCCAAGGTCACTGTATTTGGGGAAGGTACAAGGGGAAGCCTCACCAAAACCTTGATAGATAGATTCAATTTAGACGAGGGAAAAAACCCTCAGCCCTATGTCGTTGGGGTGAAGGAGGTCTGGGAGGTACCGGAGGGCAATATCGTGCCCGGGCAGGTGATACACACTATGGGCTACCCGCTTAAGAACGATACTTACGGTGGGGGATTTGTGTATGGTATGAAAAACAATATGGTAGCGGTAGGACTCCTTA
>DATKYC010000289.1:0-5592 GCA_035528695.1 Acidobacteriota bacterium
CGATGTCTGTTTACTTGCAATTTCCTCTATAACCTTTGACCCTGAACCGACCCAAACACTTACAGGCAAAATCGCTTTTCAAGCCAGCAGTACTTATAAGAATAAGAAGAAATCATCGGTTCCGGCAAAGGGGTACAGGAATAATAGGGAAATTATCTCCGGCTGTCAATGAAGCTGGTCAGTTAACATGTTGTCTTCAAGGATTCTTATCGCTGTACGTAACATGGAGGTCATCATGCAAAGGATGGGAGGTGATAGAAATATGACTTGACAATGGCTATACACTGATACACGATAAGACCATATAAACCCTATATATCATTAGAAAAACCAGGATATGTTACGTATAGCTTATCGTAACATGAAATTTTGAGGTACCAGATTTGGTTATGATTACAGAGCGAATACTTAAAAATATCGGAATGTCAGTATCATACTAGTAAGCGAACGTTTTGCTCCTTCAAGTATATACACAAGATATAGACCCCTAAAAGAAAAAAGCAGAGCCGAATGACCCTGCCTTCTGAAATAGATGATTGGAAGATGCTTATTTCTTGAATTTCTTCCTAATTCCCACAATACCAATTAGACCAGATCCGAGAAGCCAGACTGTAGAGGGGATAGGGATTGGTGGTGGTAGTGGTTGTAAGTCTACGCGGATTCCCAAGTCCGCGTGCCCGATAACCCGTCGAGAGCCCGTCGGCCTTGAGCTCAGGGCAGAAAGGCCTCCAGGTCGAACGAGTGGCTATATGTGGACCCCCAATATCCAGACAACTACGCAGCCTGATTTAAAAAAAATGATACGGGTGGTTCAAAAGATACGTTTATCCCAATCTCCTCAATTTTAGACCCTTCTGGAAAAAAAGTCCCCGGCCACTTTTCTCTATCCCGTTCTTCCCTGGCAACATGCTCTTCATTTTCTACTCCAGGATCTGGCTCCACAACATCATGGGTGGCCTTTCTCATTGACAGACAATGGCAAATCGCCTATACTCCGGCTCTAAAAAAGGGACTTCTATCATCTCATCTCATCTGCCAATCCATGGGCCGATTACGACAAAGAGGACCAGCCCCACAAGAACAAGCCATATGAGGTGTTCAATCATTATTCTTGTCCTTATCCTCTCCCCGCCTTCCTCTACGAAAAGATATTCCCTCCTACTTATACTCAGAAAGGACAAAAGATACTCAACCGATTTTCGTTGAATCCTCACTGAGGGCATTCGGTTTTAGGCGATTCATTTCATTGCAGATTCCAGGAGGGCTGGAGGAAAAACCTGCTCAAGGGCCCCATTTCTGAAAGATTGGCAAGGATTATGCCGATTGAGATGGTGGCACCAGATCTGGGGAGCAATTTGACCTAAAGGGAAATGTTTGAACTGTGGAAAAAGTTTCGAATCGAAGAAAAAGCTAGGTATTTCATCTCTTTTTTTTGAAAAATCCAGCCATGTGCTCTCCTCTTGCGAAAAAGGAAGCATCTCAATCTAAAATTCATACCACAGGAGAGCGGGGCCGGAAGGAGAGGGGCTGTTGCATATTTGCAATCTTTTCTCACTCTCACCCTTGCTTCAGTGAAATAATCGATGAAATCTGCAGCTTTTCGCAAATAGGTGTAGCTCCGAATTCTCTCACTAATTCAAAAAGTTATATCGATTGCGTCATCCTTACATCTCCTGGCATGAAAGGTGCTACTCTTGAGAGATAAAAAGGAATCTTGGAAAGGGAAAAGCATGAAGCCGAGAGAAAGGTCCTTTATGCAAAGGAGAGGCCAAATACGGCTGCTGCCCAACAAATGAGCCTTGTGGACAAGATGATCCAGAACATCGACCGTATCCATAAGCGCGTCTAAAACCAGGAAACAAAGAATTCTAGGAGGAACCTCATTATGACGATAGAAGAAGTCAAGAAAAAAGCCCTTGCTGCCAATAAGAAGGAGAAGAAGCCGGCAAATCCTCAGGACCTCACCATAGATCCCGCCTCCATAAAAATGATCCAAAGATCCAGGGACATGGAAATCGAGACCATCTTCGACCGCGCCGAAACCATGAAACCATGTAATATCGGGATCCAAGGTACATGCTGCAAGAATTGCGCCCAGGGACCTTGCAGGCTTCCCCTGCCAAAGGGCGGGATAGAGGGGGAGGATACGCGAAAAGGTCTGTGCGGCGCTACCCCTGACACGATTGCCGCACGCAACTTTGCAAGGATGGTCGCAGGCGGTGCAGCGGCGCATTCCGACCACGGCAGGGCTGTGGCCGAGACGTTCCTGGCTGCGGCCAGGAAGGAGACCGAAGACTATAGTATCAAAGATACCAAGAAATTGCTCGAGATCGCCCCTGATTTCGGCGTGGACATTACCGTTCAAGGCGAAGACGGAGTGCTTTTGGATAGGGATCTTGACGAGATTGCCGTGGAACTGGCCGAGAAGGCCTTCGCCCAGTGGGGTCAGCAGCAGGGAGAGGTCTGTACCGTCAAACGGGCCCCGGAGGCCCGATACCAGCTCTGGAAAAAGCTGGGCGTTGTCCCCAGGGGCATCGATCGGGAGATCGTCGAAATCATGCATCGCACCCATATCGGCGTGGACCAGGATTATAAAAATATCCTGGAGCAGTGCTCCCGCGCAGCCATCGCAGACGGATGGGGCGGATCCATGATTGCCACAGACCTTCAGGACGTCCTGTTTGGCTGCCCCTATCCTGTGAAGAGTTCGGCGAATCTGGGCGTCCTTAAGCAGGATCATGTCAATATCGTTATCCACGGCCATGAACCTCTCCTCAGCGAGATGATCGTTCAGGCCGCCGAACTCCCTGAGATGATTGAACTGGCCAGGACAAAAGGCGCCAGCGGCATCCAGTTAAGCGGGATCTGTTGCACCGCCAACGAGATCCTCATGAGACATGGAGTCCCCCTGTGCGGAAATTTCCTGCAGCAGGAACTTGCTATTGTAACCGGTGCTGTGGACGCTATGGTGGTGGATGTCCAGTGTATCATGGAAAATATTGCAAACGTGGCCCAGTGCTTTCATACCAAGATCATCACGACCAATCCAAGGGCGAAGATTGGTTCCGGAGATACGCTCCATGTTGAATTCGATGAGCACACGGCCTTCCAAGACGCCAAAAAGATCGTGACAACGGCCATCGAGAACTTCCCGAATCGTGACAAGGAGGTCATGATACCGGATAACCGCTCGGACTTGATCGCCGGTTTCAGCTATGAAGCCATCAATTACCACCTGGGCGGCACCTTCCGTTCCTCATACACCCCATTAAACGATAACATCATCAACGGCCGCATACGAGGTATCGGCGGCGTGGTTGGGTGAAACAACGCCCGCACCTCTCTGGACGAGGGGCATATCACCGTCGTCAAGGAACTCATCAAGCATGATGTGATCGTACTCACCACAGGCTGCAATGCCATTGCCTGCGCCAAGGCCGGTCTTCTCACACCGGAGTCGGCCAGGGTCTTCTGCGGGCCAGGGCTGGCCGAGGTATGCGAAACCGTCGGGATTCCGCCTGTCCTTCACATGGGCTCCTGCGTGGACAACAGTCGTATCCTGATGGCCGCCACGGAGGTGGTCAAAACCGGAGGCCTGGGAAATGACATCAGCGACCTGCCGGCCGCCGGGTCTGCGCCGGAGTGGATGAGCGAGAAGGCCATCAGCATCGGCCACTATTTTGTAACCGCCGGGGTATATACGGTCTTTGGCGTAACCATGCCCGTCAGCGGCGCACCGGTCTTTGAAAACTACCTCTACAAGGAACTGGAAGGCCTTTACGGCGGCATGTGGGATCTGGAAGCCGATCCGATCAAACACGCCCAAAAGATGATCGCCCACATCGACAAGAAGCGCAAGGCCCTCGGTATTGATAAGGCCCGGGACCGCGTCCTGATTGATATGGCTGACCGCCGGGATCTTGAAGCGGCCTGATGCGAGTCGACCCAAAAGCCCGCAGCCTATGCGGACAGATCATCCAGGACTGGAAGAACTTGTAAATAAGCCTCTTAAGAAGGGAGGAAAACGATTTATCATGATAAAATACCAAAGGAGCCCGGTATGTTCAAGGCTCCTTTGGTTGAAGTAGACAGCAGTGTACCGCCGGGCTATCCCTGTTCGCGGGGATCCCTCCCCAGCGCTTCCGTTTCACCCGGATTGTTCGATCAGATCGCATTCAAGGATCAGATGCGAGCCGATTGTTTTTTCCTGTCTGAGGCAGACAAAAGGGCTAAGCACAAGAGATCAGATGGACAATTCAGGTGAGGGGCCTTCATTCATCGGCCGGTCTTGACAAGGGCGGGCCACAGACTTATCATGTAATGTCAGGTCAGATGACCGTTGAAACCTCAGAGGAGGGTGGTTAATGAAAATTGCATTTCCAGTAGAACAGGATCAGGGGCTTGAAAGCCCGGTGTATACCCACTTCGGTACGGCCCCCTATTTCGTGGTACTTGATAGCGAAAGCGGAGCCCAGCAGACCATCAACAACATGGATCTCCATCACAACCATGGCCAGTGCCAACCCATGAAGGCCCTCTCCAGCAATCCGGTGGATGTAGTGGTTGTGGGCGGGATTGGTGGGGGGGCGTTGATGGGGCTTCAGGCACAGGGAGTCCGCGTCTTCAGGGCCGCAGAGGGGAGCGTGAAGGAGAACTTCGAATTCATGAAGGCCGGCAAGCTTCCCGAGTTTGCAGTAAACATGACCTGTGCCGGGCATCAGGGTGGACAGGGTGGTTGCCATTCTCATTAGAGAGGCTTGTGGCAATGGAACAGGACATACGATTAGATCAGAATGACATCAGCACTATCCGTGAAATGCTTTCCAGTTCCGGCTATGCAGATGAAGCGATAGAGTATTTTCTGAGGAAGCCGAACCTCGGGTCGTTGAAAGGGGCCGATCATGTGACTGAACTGACTGGACCCTGCGGAGACACCATGAGGTGCTTTCTGAAGATCGACAACGGCCGGATCGTGGACGCCAAGTACCAGGTCCTGGGCTGTCCGGGTGCAATATCTGCCGCCATGGCCCTTGCAGACCTCGTCAAGGGAAAGACCCTGGATGAGGCTTTACAGGTCAAGGATAGAGATATTTTTCGGCGACTGGTTCAAATCCCTGAGCAGAAGCAGCACTGTATTCGTTTGGCAGTAAAGACTCTCGAAAAGGCCATCAGGGAATACAACGGCCTGAATGAAAAACCCACAGAAGGAGAAAAGGTATGCCCCTGTTCGACTTCGTCTGTATGCAATGCGGGCAAGTGAGCGAGATTCTCGTCACCGCCTCGATGGACCATCTCTCGTGTCCGGACTGCGGCAGCAGCAAGATGAAGAAGCTGCTCTCAGCGCACTCATCGCTCTCCGGCACGGCCAGAAGAGGCATTCCAGGCCCTGGAGACACGGCCTGCTGTGGCTCTTCACCCGGTCAGGCATCCGGATGCAGCGGACCTGGGAGTTGCTGTGGCAAGGGCCCGGTGTAGGGATATTTCAGGACAACCCAAGCGAGGAGCGGGGAATTCCAGGTCAAAGCCTGAGGTCCTTCCTTATGAAGCCAATGTTTACGTAAGGCTTCCCATTTTTTTCTTTCTGTCTTCATT
>DATKYC010000290.1:0-2153 GCA_035528695.1 Acidobacteriota bacterium
TCACGCCGGGGGTGGAAACCACGACAGGCCCACTGGGCCAAGGTTTCGCCAACGGCGTTGGAATGGCCATTGTAGAGCGTTTTCTGGCCGCCCGTTTTAACCGTCCCGGGCATGTGATTGTGGACCATTACACATACGGTATTGTGAGCGACGGCGACCTCATGGAAGGCGTCTCACACGAGACTGCCTCTCTCGCAGGTCACCTTGGGCTTGGCAAACTCATCTATTTGTATGATGACAACCGGATCTCCATTGAGGGGAGCACGGACCTTACGTTCACGGAAGACAGGGCTGCCCGTTTTGAGGCGTACGGGTGGCATGTGCAAACGGTGGAAGACGGGAACAATCTGGAGGGCATAGAAAAAGCCCTCACCGCAGCCCGCAACGAGACCGATCGGCCTTCATTGATCGCGGTCCGGACCCACATAGGCTATGGGAGCCCCAACAAACAGGATGCTGCCGTCGCCCATGGCGAGCCCCTTGGCCCTGAAGAACTCAGGTTGACCAAGGAGAACCTGGGATGGCCGATCGATCCCCCATTTGTCATCCCGGAACAGGCACTAAGTCATTTCCGCAAGGCAATTGACAAGGGCGGGGCGGTACAAGACCAGTGGAAGGAGCGTTTCCGCGCATACGAGGAGGCGTACCCTGAATTGGCGATGGAATGGAACAGGTGCATGAGCGGGGCACTGCCGGAAAACTGGGACAAAGATATCCCCTTCTTTCCTCCAGACCCAAAGGGAGTGGCGACCAGGGCCGCCTCTGGAACGGTTCTAAATGCAGTTGCACCCCATATTCCTAACCTCCTGGGCGGCTCAGCAGATCTCGCTCCTTCAAATAAGACACTCATTAAAGGAGAGATAGGCCTCCAGAAAGGCCTTTACAAAGGGCGCAACTTACATTTTGGTGTCAGGGAGCATGGCATGGGGTCTATTCTAAACGGTATGGCGCTCCATGGTGGAGTAATTCCGTATGGGGGCACCTTTCTTGTGTTCTGTGACTACATGCGCCCTCCCATCCGGCTCGCGTCATTGATGCGCCTGAAAGTGATTTACATATTCACACACGACAGCATTGGCCTGGGTGAAGACGGACCCACCCATCAGCCTGTAGAGCAACTGGCTTCCCTCAGGGCAATCCCCAACCTCACAGTCATCCGGCCCTGTGACGCCAATGAAACCGCCGAGGCATGGCGGGTCGCCTTGGAATCTAACAACGGGCCGGTTGCGCTCGCCCTGACGCGACAGGGTGTCCCCGTGCTGGATCGTACTAATTGTGCGCCCGCTGCGGGGCTGCAAAGAGGTGCGTATGTCCTGATTGAGGCCAGCAACGGCAAGCCTGATTTCATCCTAATAGCGAGCGGCTCCGAGGTCCACGTAGCCATTGATGCAGCAAGAAAGCTTGAGGAAAAGGGTGTGGGAGTGCGTGTGGTAAGCATGCCTTCATGGGAACTCTTTGACAAGCAGCCGGAAGGATATCGGCACCAGGTCCTGCCTCCCGAAATTAAGCCCAGAATTGCTATTGAAGCCGGGGTGACGCAAGGGTGGCACCACTACGTGGGCGACAGGGGCGATGTTGTAGGGTTTGATCATTTTGGTGCCTCTGCCCCTTACAAGGTCCTCTATAAAAAATTTGGTGTCACGGCTGATCATGTGGTGGAAAGGGCCATGGCCCTAACCACCGGATAGGCTTTTAGCAAGTCATATCCTCATCTCAGAGAGGGTCCTCAAAAAATAGCTTTATGGTTTTGCAGCTGAGACCTGAGGAGTTTCACTTTTACTTTCATTCACTTTGCCTATCGCTGTAGGACACTGGAAGAAAAAGACCTGAGTGCCAGATTTGATGGCTAGTGGTTTGATTGACCAATCGATCAATCACTCTTTTTTAGCGCTTTCAAGCATCTTTTCGAGCTCTCTTAGCTGTTTTGGTGGCATCCTATAGGTATGTTTCTCTTCTGGAAATTTCTCGGATTTCACGTCCCCCACATAGCTCCTAAAAGCAGAGGTGATTACCGAAGCCAAGTCAGCGTATTTTTTAACAAATTTTGGGGTGAATGCCTCGAAGAAGCCAAGCATATCACCGTTAATCAAAAGCTGCCCATCGCAGCGAACGCCAGCGCCGATGGAAAGAACGGGGATGCTGAGCCTTTCGGT
>DATKYC010000291.1:0-4407 GCA_035528695.1 Acidobacteriota bacterium
GACCAGGCCACTGCCTCGGCAATCGAGGCCATGGGTGGTCAGCACAGGACCTGCCCGGTAGACGAGATTCACGTGGATGAAAAGAATAATATCGTAACCACACCTGCTTACATGCTTGGTCCTGGCATCAAAGAGGTAGCCGAAGGGATCCAGAAACTGGTGGATAAGGTTTTGGAGCTGGCTCGGTGAGGTAGATTATAAGCCCTTGATGCGATACCCTTTGATCTTGGGATCATTATTGAAAATCCAGCCGACGACTTCGCCAATACGAATTTCGTCAAAAAGATAGGAGCGTGGTGTAATCGCTGACGAGCCCTCGCTGCAAGAGACAGAGGCGGAACTTATCATTTCGCGGAAGCGTTCTTGCCATATCACAAAATTTTTAGGTCGAAGGTCCACCCAGCCCTTTTGAGCCCATTGATCTAGCTTTTCTGAATCAAGAGGAATACGATAGCTTCCCCTGTATTCTGGAATATTGATTTTGGGTCCACGATATATTCTCTGTCCATCGGGGCAAAGGATAGGGATACCGATGGAGGTGATCAGATCCAGGATGCCATCGGTCTTTATGAAGTTGTGTAGTGTATCTGAAATCTCGGCTGGTTGATGCTCCAGGACATGTCTGAGGGTCCCATAGTGAATTTTCATTAAATAGGCCTCATAGAGCAACTTAGAGAGTTCAGGGGGCCCCAATTGCCCTAGAGCTACACTCGTGCAACTGTGTTTTTTCTCAAGATTTCTGATCTCTTCAATAACCTGCGGACGTAGATATCCAGCACGATAGCTCGGATCCATGACCGCACCATCTATTGCCGCTATAATATCCTTGCCGGTGTTTGAACCTCTGATTTCTAATACTACATTTTGGGCAATTTCTTCTGGAGTCACAAATTCCATCTGTCCCAATGAGGTAATCGTTTCAAATTCGCCGAGCGTAAAAAAGCCATTCTCACCGGTATCTACTCCAGCCATCATTAGCTCTGTCGTTATTTCAAAATCCTGGCGCACTGAAATATCTAAGACCTGCTCAAGAGGTTCCAGGTTACTCTGAAACAGGTATTGATTTTCACCGCGTTTTTTTACAGGGACGTAATCAACCCTTCGATACCCTATTAAAGCGCCAGGCTTGATCTCTTTGACAATGGGTGCATTAGGCGTGCGGGCCATTACAAACAGGAGACCCGTATGGGCAAATGCAATGGCAGTCTTGCTCAATAACAATGAGCTTGGCTTATCTTCGCTATGGGTATAAGGGATGTTAAACCCCATGCCGCCTGTCCCCGTAGTACCTATTTTCAGGTATAACCGCGTGCCGACCTCCACCATTGCATCATGGAGGAGTTGAACGTGGCGAACCAACTGGGGGATAGACTGGGAAATCAACAGGCTCTCCACCTCTTTGATCTCCTCGGAATTCGGGGGTTCTGTGAAATCACCTCGAGTGCGCATACGTTCAAGGATGCCGCGCACCTTGATACAGGCGGTGTAAATATCCTGGTAGCTTATTCCAGTAGCCGTATTAACAGAATCGACAATAATGTCTGGCTTGTATTGTCTTATTAGGGAGACCAAGAAAGATTCTTCATAAGCAATCCGCCTATCCAGAAAGATATCCTGAAATATTGTGCAGCTCTTTTCACTGTCTTCCATTACCTGCTGCCGATGCATCTTACAGAGATCTTTTCTCAAAAAGATGTCACCCCAGGCACCTTCAAATTCAACCTCAGGAAATTCAGCTTTTAATCGCTTGAGTAGATCCTCTACCTCCTTCTTGGGTAGGGCTACAATTACTATTCGCTGTTGTGGAAGAGTACAGGCTATTTCTCGTGCCACCTGTGACCCTACCAGACCTGTTCCACCTAAAATGAGAACAGTCCCCTCACATTTATTCATAGCCTTACTCCCTCTCTGGAATCTACTGAAGCTGCCTGCGCCAAGGCGTGGCTGGTACTCAAGGGAATATCTTGCCAGGGTTGAGGATTCCTCTAGGATCAAACAGGTTTTTTATCCTCTCCATCCACTCAAGGCTCCTTCCGTGTTCTGCCGTCATGAATTTCCTCTTCCCGATGCCCACGCCATGTTCACCTGTCGCGGTTCCGCCCATCGAAAGGGCTTTCATTACCATACGTTCGTTTATTTGTTCAATGGTTGCCCATTGCTTATCATCTCCATCCTTTCCCATAAACACAAGATGCAGGTTCCCATCTCCTGCATGGCCGAAGGTGTAACCCGGGATTCCTGCTCTCTGTGATTCCTCCCTGGCCAGGGATATAATCTCGGGGTACGCCGAAATAGGAACGGCCACGTCGATTACAATGTGGGAACAGCCTGGATGTTTTCGTCTTATCATTTCAGCCAATTCATAACGGGCACTTAACAGATCATCCCGAACTTTTCTTTCAATTCCTGCCCTGAAATCATGACAACCCATGGATTCACAGATCACATGGACCAGTTCCATAGTCTCAGAGAGCTGGCTTTTCCTGGGCCCGTGAAACTCCATAAAAAGGGTTGGCGAGATCGTCAAGCCCAAACCCCTCTCTTTTTCGATAAGTGCAATACATTCGGGAGCCAAGAGTTCGAGAGATGCGGGATCAAGACCAGACCGGATAATTTCAGAGACCACCTTCCCGGCGGTTTCGACACTCGGGAAGGTTGCAATGGCAGTAGAAAACTCCTCGGCAACGCCCCGCAAGCGAACTGTCGCCTCGACCACTATGCCAAGCGTTCCTTCCGATCCAACGAAAATATTAATTAGGTCGTATGCCGAGGAAGTCTTGGCTGACCGGCTTCCCATTTCCAATATCTCGCCATTTGAAAGGACAAGGGTGAGGCGTAAGACATTGGCCCTAGTGGATCCATAACGGACAGTGCGCGTCCCGCTCGCATTGTTCGCAATCATCCCGCCAATTGTTGCCCTAGCGCCGGGATCAGGAGGGAAAAATAGCCCCTTATGCCTCAGTTTCTCGTTGAGGTCTTGGTAAACCACCCCAGGTTCAACATCAGCCTGAAAATCCGCTTCCCTGATTTCTAGGATCTGGTTCATCCTGGAAAAATCAAGGACTAGGCCCTTGGAGACGGGTATCGGGTTGCCCTCCAGGCTGCTTCCTGAACCCCACCCCGTCACTGGAATTAGCTCCTTGTTTGCATACCTCAATATTTCCGAGACCTCGGTCCTATTAATGGGCCATACCACCGCCTCCGGCAGGCAGGCCGGGTGCTGGGACTGGTCTCTGGCGTGAAGCTCAAGGATGGATTCACCAATCGAAAAACGCTCAGGGCCCACTATTGATTCGACGTCTCTCAAGTTAGTTGGTGTGATCCTCTCAAATCTGATTTCGCCCATGATTCCCCCTTGTCCATCCTGAAATAACCGGCCCATGTCTGGTGCCTTTTTTTCCTTTTGGCAATATATCAAACTAAGGTTGTTTTGTCAGATCCTAAATTTTTCAGATGGTGGCCGAAGAAAGATTGCTGGTAACCCCTGGGAGTGTCAGCGCTTAGCCATTTTCAATGAGTTCCTTAATCCTCCCATATTTTTTGGGTGTTACAATTCTCATATTTATGGTAAACTGAAAATAGTATTCCGTCCTCCCTAGTGTGGGTTGAGGGTCTTTTTGCACTTGAGTTTTGGCTTTTCAAAATAAATCTCATTAATGCCCGGCATTAGATGAAAGGAGGGAAGGTATGGCTGTAAAAATAGTTATCAGGAGGAAGGTGCCCAAAGAGAAAGAGACAGAACTATCACCTCTTCTTATCCAGATGAGAGCAGTTGCTACGGCCCAACCAGGTTACATTTCTGGTGAGACCCTAAGAAATATAGAAAATCCTGCGGATTTCTTAGTGATCAGTACGTGGCAATCGCTTGATAACTGGAAGGGATGGGTCTCAAACAAACAAAGGGCCGAGATTCAGGAAAAGATTGATGCGCTTTTGGGAGAGAAAACCGAATACAGTTGTTATCTCTATGGATAGAAGATGTGAATGGGCAACTCTCATCCGGGCCTGCATCTTTGCGAAAGGATAGCGCGGGATGACAAAAAAGGAGGAGCAATGCCTTACGGGCTGAGCAGGGAAGAAGCCCTTGCACTGTTGAGAGACTATGTCAAAAACGAGAATATGATAAAACACTGTCTCGCCTCAGAAGCTGTACTGATGGGATTGGCTGAGAGTTTAGGTGAAGAGGCAGAAAAGTGGGGCTTGGCAGGTCTCCTGCACGATCTTGATATCGAAGTAGTTAACGGAGATCTTGGTAGGCACACTATTGATACCGAAAAGATCCTCAGAGAAAAAGGCGTTGACGAAGAAATCATCCGCGCCGTCAAACTTCACAATGAAGAGATCCATGGTGAAAAGCGTACTGAAAGGCTTCATCACGCTCTGGCAGCAGGAGAGACTATAACTGGA
>DATKYC010000292.1:0-6046 GCA_035528695.1 Acidobacteriota bacterium
TTGCTAATGAGGGCCTTTTCACCGTTACTGGCTATTACTTTAGGGGCAGAGATAATCTTGACGTTCCCCTCCGTCTCCGCAAGGGCGAGGGAGGCGTCCAGAGCGAGGAGCCCCAGCCCCCGATTGGTCAACATAGCGAAAGAAAGGCCAATATTTCCTCCCCAACCTTCCGGAGCATTGCTGGCAAAGGTCCCACCAGTGATAAGATCACCGTATGTCGTGAAATCAGTCATGGCTGTTCCCCATGGCGTTCCTTCATGTTTTCTCCAACGTCTCTCAAAGCCTGGCCGCGTCCCATCAAGAGAACTCCAGCGGACCCCCAGGTCACGAGTGAAATTGGTTGTCGCATCTACGATTCTAGCCTCAATCATGACCTGTTTTACGGGAGCGTCAAAGCGTTCCACGATCTTTTTCGCCTCCCCGATAATGGAAGCTATGTCTTTTACGATTATGGTATTCGTCCTCTCATCTACGCTGACGGCGCCCCGCTGGCTCTTAACTGCCTCGATATGCACCCTGATTTCTTTTGCCTTGGCAAAATCCAGGGGAAAATATTCTGTAACAAGGGGTTCTAACTTCTTGGTCTCTTCCTTTGCCTCCAGCCTCCTTTTTCTCCTGGCCTCGGCCTCTGCCTCGGCATCTTCTCGTTTCTTCCTCTCCTCTGCCTCAAG
Organism: Acidobacteriota bacterium; assembly: GCA_035528695.1. Classification (GTDB taxonomy): domain Bacteria; phylum Desulfobacterota; class DSM-4660; order Desulfatiglandales; family Desulfatiglandaceae; genus DATKYC01. Next base: position 672 of record DATKYC010000292.1, read on the forward strand.
CTTGGCCATATGTGCGCGGGACGTGATCCAGATCACCTTGCCCTGACGTCTCATGGCCAAGTCATTGTTAGCCAGGACTAGATCCAGGGCCTGGTCCCAAGGCACCTTTTCCAACCGCATGAAAACCGTGCCCTTCACCTCAGGACCCCAGATAATGTTTAATTTACTCACCTCTCCTATCAACCTTAAGACGTTGGTGACGTCCGCATTCACAAAATTCATCGTCATGTGCGCACCGGTATACCTGGCGTTCTTGAGGCCCGGTATCCTCACCTCCTCCCTTACAGAAACCTCTTTTTTAGCGCCCACATCCTCGGGGGAATTTTTTTGTGCTACTATCACATTCTGGGGAACCAGCTTCTTTTCTGGCGGCTTAATGGCCGTTTGGGCAAAGTCGATTTGAATAACGCTCTCTGTTTGATTCACATGAAAAGGAACCATTTCCCTAAGAAATATAGACAGAGAGAGCCTACTGTCCGTCGTGTCAAAAGAAGGTTTTACCTGGCCTACAACACCCTCAAAGTGGGAGCTGTCCAGATGCTTTAAGAGGAGTGGGGGGATAGTGGTCTCTTCCAGCGTCAAGACCACGCTCTTCGGGCCTTTGCGTTTCAAATCATAGCCGATCTTCTTGTCGGTTGTTACGGTGAGCCGTGATTTGCCATGGTCTAACATGGTAAAATCGACACCCAATACCTGATTGAGGCTTGTCGGACGCGGTTCAAAAAAGATCCTCGGCTTTGCGGGTTGGATGTTACTTCCATTGGCTCCTTGTGTTTTCAGGGGTTCAGTACTTACTTTCGACTCCTTTGACAAGACACCCTCTACAGCGGCTCTTTTGGGCATAAATGTAAGAGTGATAATTTTGTCATTCTTTGCAACCTCGTAATCAACCGTTCTTGCCAGGTTGAAAACCACTTTCGCGCTCATATCTTTAGCCGTGCTTTTCTGCAGAAGTATATCCTTCACATTTCCATCATTTACCTCAATCTTTGGTAAGACATTGCTCCCTAGCATTCCTCGGACGTCAAGTACTACCCTGGCAGGATTGATCAACTGAAAGGCCGTATAAGGGGCGGGCCTGCTGCTCACAATCTCGACAACTGTCATGGTGCCCCCAGGAGAGCTCACCTTTACAGCTTCAATAATAGCAGCCCCAGACTCTTGGGAAGGCCGCTCTGTGGTAGTGCTTGTAGCGCAGCCGATCAGAAGCCGGGCAGCTATCACCACACATACCAGCGAGAAAAACATGCTCCCTTTGAATTTGCTTCCCATTATCAACATAGGTGTCCTCCCTGAAAGCCGGTACCAGTTAGGCTCTTTCTAAATACCTGATGTTTTTATCCGTCTCGGACCAGGCACCTAAGGCACTCGACCCCAAGGTCCCTTTACTCCGGAGCGTACAATCTCTTGGCAACATCTCTGAATTCCACCTGGCCCTTCCTTAGGTCTCGGATTTTTTCGCGGATTATGACTTCCTTCTCCTGGATTTGATGCACGACACCCCCATTCATTCCAATAGGAGTGCCCTTTCGAATCACGTACCCTACGCCCTTAGAATCTCGAACCATTGCCCAGTTCCCTTTCGGGCTCAGAATAATGGCAATAAGATCCAGTTGCGAAAGATCAAGCGTTTCAAGGTAGGTCTTAGGCTCTTTCTTCACTTTCTCTTCGATCGCTTCTTGTTCGGCAATAAAGGACTTAAACGGGTCTATCTTGCCGGTGGGGTCATAGGAGTAGCTCTTTATTGGTTCATCGGCTGGGTTGGAATGGGAATGATTGTTCTTGGCCTTGTCCTCAGATGCGGACACCCCTGTGACAAAGAAAAAACCACAAAATATACACAAGAAGAACAAAGCCCCTGAATATTGCCCTCCCATGCTATCCTTGCTGATCACACTACTCAGAGGTCTCATCAGCCTCACCTTTAAACCGATAGGTAACCGCTTCGCATCTTGTTATCAGATCAGTGGAAAGTTCCTTGAGCGGCTTCATTGAGACATCAATTATATTTACAATACGCTCCATTCGACCCACTTTGTCGAAAAACAGTGCTACATCATGGTAGTTACCACTAAATTCCATTGATACCGGGATTTCCACATAAAACTCTTGGACTCTCTCTTTTTGTGGCCTGAATAGGCGGAACTCGAGATTGGAATCGCTACCCCGCTGGGTGATGCCCTTCAAAAGGCTCGGTATTTCCCTCTTATCGGGCAGGAGCTTCAGGGCTTCCTCGAAACGTGCATTCACTTCTGCCCGCTCTGCTTCAAATTTCTCTAAATTCTTCTCCTTTATTTTGGCCTGATTGATCTGCTGCTTAATTCCTGCAATCTCGGTTTTTATCTGAGAAATCTCCCCTGCCTTCGGGACATAGATGAGAAGGATAAAAATGCCCCCCAATAGAATAAGAGTTCCAATAAGAATCATAATCCTGCGGGACATCTCTATCTTTTCAATTTTTTGACTGAAAGAGGCCCTGGGCATTATTCTTAAACCCTCCCGAGTGATAACACCAAATACTAGCTTTTCCGAGGTCTTTTCGGGGCCCTTTTGCTTTTTGCATTAGGCTCTTCTTTAGGCTCTTCTTTATACGAGTAAGTCTTACATTTCAGCACAAAATCGGTAATGTCCAGTTTGTATTTCGGCAAGTTTTTCAGCTTTGTAGACTCGAGGTCCACTGCAATTATGTGCTGGGCCTTTTCAAGACTCGTCATGAAAAGGGCCACAGTATCATTGTCCATAGCAGACCCCTCCAGGGTCAAGATACCGCTTTTTTCCTTCAGAGACGACAGCCACAGTTTGTCCTTTGGAACCGCCATGCTGATTTCATCCAGCAGTTGAACCGGCCCTGATTTGTTTCTCTCTAGCTCTCGGATTACCTCCAGTTTAGACCGGACCCGCTCTGTCTTTCCTCTTATCTCGGCGATTTTCTGGGTTGTCCCTGCGTAAGCGCTTAGCTCTTTACTTTTCTGCTCCCTCTCAGCCCTTAGAGGCCCCAATTTCCTGTTTAGATCCGTGTACAAATACCCCATCGCGGCACACAGAAAGACCACTGACAGAAAATAAATGCTGATCTGCCTTCTTATATTTTCTTTCTTTCTGGCAGCCCGAAAGGGCAGGAGGTTGATCTTTATCATTTGTCGCCGATAGCTCGTAAAGCGAGACCCACGGCCACAGCTGCCTGTGGAGCCATGTGCCTTAAGTAGTTAATATCAAAATGTTTTTCGTCCACTATAAGGCTCGCAAAGGGGTTGAGTTCCTCCACCGGTATGTCGGTCTCCAATTGCAGGTATTCCTGAAAACCGGGAATCCTACAGGATCCCCCGCTCACAAGAATCTTCTCAATAGTTTCTTCGGGATAGGTGCTAGCTACAAAGTCCAGCGCCCGCTTTATCTCCTGGACCCACTCAGAAACCACTGAGGTAAAGATCTCCTCCAGGTCTCTTTTTTCTTTATCGACGCTTACACCACCCAATTTCATCTTTTCAGCTTCTTCAAAGCCCACATTGAACTTGGCCATTATAGCCTTCGTAATCTGCATGCCCCCATAAGAAGAGTCTCTCGTAAAAAGAGATCCCCGGTTACGGATGATATTTATCCCCAACTCCTCTGCACCTACATTCACCAGAGAACAGGAGCATTCGGGCTCACTGGTGCTTATCTCAAAGGCGTTTTGCAGGGCGAATGCATCTACATCCAAGACATGGGGATTGAGACCTGCAAGGTGAATTAGTTCCACATAATCCTCAATTATGTCTTTTTTGGCGGCTACAAGCATCACTTCCATACGCTCGGAACCTTCTTTCTTGGCCCCTTCACCCCCCCCTACTTCTGCGAGTTCGGATCCCTTGTTCAGGATGTCAAAATCGATGTTCACCTCATTGATATCAAAAGGTATGTACTGTTCTGACTCTTCGTGGATTGTGGCCTCAAGTTCTGAGTCCCGCCTTTTACTCAGCGCGATCTTTTTTACAATCACGGAAAAACCGGAAATGGAGGTGGCCACATTTTTGTTTTTCACCCGTAAATTCTTGAAGAGTGTCTTTATTGCTGAAGAGACAACGCCCATTTCCTTGATTGAGCCTTCTACAATTGCATCTGGAGGTAGCCCAATCAACCCGAAGTTCTTCAAGATCCTCCCTCTCTTGCCCTGAGCAATCTCCGCGACCTTGATAGAGTGAGAACCAATGTCAAGCCCAACTAGCTGATTTTTCTTAGAAATACCCATAAACACGCGCCTTGGTCCCTCCCCCACCACCTAGGCAGATTGGAGAGGTGCTAGACGGACTTCAACCGTTGCCGTCCCTTTGAATGATACAGAATTCCCCATACAGAATACAAGGCCTCCCATCCCGTTTATTAAACCTTGGATCTGAAAGAGTTCTAACTCCCGACTCCAATTCGGGAGCATCGCGGAGGTCACTTCCGCACTCAATCCTCGCGAAAGACCTTGTCCTTGTCAGAGAGGTCAAAACCAAGGGCCAATATGATCTTCCTCATGGTCTCCATGCGGCAGCTCTTTCCTCTCTCAACCCTATCAATTGTCAAGGGTGAGACCCCGGCTTTCCTGGCAAGCTCTGCCTTGCTCATAAGGGCCCTTTCTCTGATTTGTTTTACGGAGTTATTAGCCAATTTAACCTCCGCTCCTGTGTTTTTGCAATTTTTCACTTAGAATCTCATATATCAAATGAAGTATACAGATAACGCACAGGGGTTTTCAGTTTCATAGGGAAACAAAACGCCGTCACCAAAATAAAAACGCCCTTGAGCACTCTCTCACCCAAAGGCGTTTGTGTTATGAACGTCGGTAACCCGGCGATCATGGCCCCTCGGCTTTAGACCCGTAGCTTTGCGTCGCCACCTTTCGGCGGTTTTGCCCTTTTCTTAATTATTTTATCATAGATGGGAAAGAATTATAGTCTCACCGTATTGCTTTGTCAACTATTTTTTATAATTTAATTAAATTTTATATAATTTAAGCATATATAGTAGACAAAAACCCATTATCTAACTATATGTAGTATCTGGACCCCTGTTCGTGACCATATGCTTTATAATGCCTCAGCAGATTAATCCTTGCGCCGCGCCAGAAATTCCTTTACAAACCCAGGTACCAGATATTAAATTCCTCCAACTTGTTCTTGAGAGGTCTTAGTGAAAATCCAGAATTCAATAGACAAACTGAAAAAGAAAAGTGCCTTTCGTGAATATGCCGAAGCGGCTGCCATCGCTATCATTCTTGCCCTTTTTATCCGCACCTTTGTAATTCAGGCCTTCAAGATTCCTTCGGGCTCCATGGAACCCACACTGCTGGTTGGAGACCATATTCTTGTTAATAAATTCATATATGGCGTCAAAATCCCCTTGATCCGCAA
>DATKYC010000293.1:0-3730 GCA_035528695.1 Acidobacteriota bacterium
GAGTGGGTGGAAAAAGCAATCCGTGAGAGCGTATCCATAACCGCTGACGAGGCGCTCAAAAACAACGTTATTGACCTGGTTGCGAAGGATATTGACGAACTCCTTAAACTCTTAGACGGGAGGGAAGTAAGTGTCGTCGGGGGTAAGGTTACGCTCAAAACCGCAGGTCTGACAAAGACCTATTACCATCCTGATTTCCGAGACAAGGTGCTCAAGACCATCAGTGATCCAAATATTGCCTACATCCTCATGATGATTGGGCTTGCAGGACTCTATTTTGAGCTGTCTCACCCTGGGGCCATTTTTCCTGGCGTAATCGGGGCAATATCCCTCATAGTTGCCTTTTATTCTTTTCAGACCCTCCCGGTCAACTATGCCGGTCTCATACTCATTGCACTCGCCATTATATTTTTTATCGCCGAGATCAAGGTGGCGAGCTACGGTATACTGTCCATTGGTGGATTGATTTCCCTGACCCTGGGCTCCATAATGCTGTTTGAGGATGTGATGGTTTCTCTGAATCTGATGGCCCCCACAATCATTTTGGTGGGGGGCTTTTTTGTCGTGGTAGCAGCACTGGCTTTCAGGGCTTACAGGGCCAAACCCAAGAGTGGAACCGAGGGACTTCTTGGGGAGATGGGTGTGGTAAGAAGGGTTCTCGACCCAGAAGGACTGGTTTTTGTCCATGGCGAAATCTGGAAGGCGAAGGCCAAAGAAAAGCTCGAGCCTGGAGAAAGCATTGAGGTAGAAGGTGTTGATGGCTTATTATTAAAGGTCAGGAAGGCCACTAACGAGAAATCTTAGGTAAAGGGGGACAATATGTCTTTATTTTATATTTTGGCACTAGTGCTGATTGTGTTTTTCCTCACATCAGCCATTAAGATTTTGAGGGAATATGAGCGGGCTGTGATCTTTCGTCTTGGCCGGGTAATAAAGACTAAAGGGCCGGGTTTGATTATTCTAATCCCGATCATTGATAAAATGGTCAAGGTAAGCCTGCGTCTTGTGACCATGGATGTGCCCTCCCAGGATGTAATCACCCGGGATAATGTGTCCATTAAGGTAAACGCGGTGGTTTATTTCAGGGTCATGGACCCGACCAACGCCACCATTGAGGTGGAAAATTACCTATTTGCCACCTCTCAGTTGGCGCAGACCACCTTGCGTAGCGTGTGCGGCCAAGTGGAATTGGATGAACTTTTGGCGGAGAGGGAAAAAATCAACACTGAACTTCAGGACATCCTGGACAAACACACCGATCCATGGGGAATAAAGGTGGCGACCGTTGAGGTAAAGCATATTGATCTCCCCCAGGAGATGCAGCGTGCCATGGCTAAGCAGGCTGAAGCAGAAAGGGAGCGGAGAGCCAAAGTCATTAACGCGGAAGGTGAATTTCAGGCTGCTGGCCGGCTCGCTGAAGCTGCAGCCATCATTCAGAAATATCCGCAGGCCCTGCAGTTGAGATACCTCCAAACCCTGAGGGAGATATCCTCTGAGAGTAATACTACAACCTTTTTCCCCATACCTATCGACCTCTTGACACCTTTTCTCAAGAAAGAGTGAGTGTCCCCTGATCGATGGACTAACTTACTGAAGAACAAAGAGCAGGAGAACGCACGATGGAAGAAGAGACCAAAAAGCAAGAAGGACAAGAAGAAACGCAAGGGCTGGAAAAGCCGCTGGATAAGATTACAGCACCGGAATTAAGAGAGATCGCCCGAGAAATTCCTGGCGTCACAGGTGTGCACGCCATGAAAAAAGAGCAACTGCTTGAGATTGTAAAAGAGTACAAGGGCATTAAAGACGTAGAACCTGCAAAAAAGAGAAAGAAGACTGCGCAAAAAGTAATACTCAGCGCAAAAGAATTGAAGGACAAGATTGGACAGCTGAGGGAGGAAAAAAAGGCGGCCAGGGAAATAGGAGAGCGGAAGAAGGTGAAAAGATTACGCCGCCGCATCAACCGCTTGAAAAAGCAAACCAGGAAGGTTGCTCAATTGTGACAATGTGTTCATTGCTGAGCAGGCTTCCGGGCTTTTGGTGCCGGGGGCCTGCTTTTATTTTCTCTCGCCTTGATCCATTTCCGGCGAGAGGGACGGATTCCCGGGTATGTCAGGAAAGCAAGATGGGGATGTAAGTAATCCCAGGAGAACTGCTGCCATTATCCCTGCCGCGGGAGAGGGCTACCGTATGGGAGGAGCGCGGGCTAAACAGTTCCTGGAGCTCGACGGCAGGCCTCTCTTGTCCGTAACACTTCAAGCTTTTCAGGATTGCCGAGCAGTAGATGCAATCATTCTTGTAGCTCCATTGGTGGATGTTGAATACTGCCGCAGAGAAATCGTTCAGCCATTTAGACTGGATAAGGTTAAAAAGGTAGTTCCCGGGGGAAAGAGGCGTCAGGACTCGGTCAGGCTGGGCATTGAGGCCACAAGTGGCCATTATGACCTGGTACTGATCCACGACGGGGTGCGCCCTTTTATCGATTCGGAGTTTATAGAGGGCGTGATCCAGGAGGCCAAAACGCACCGTGCGGTAATAACCGGACTGCCCGCCAAAGAAACAGTTAAGGAGGTAAACAGCCTCCTCAGGGTTGTTAAGACGTACGAGCGAAAGCGGATATGGCTTGTACAAACTCCTCAGGTTTTTCGCTACCAAGACATCCTGAGGGCACACCAAAAGGCCTTTGAAGAGGGCTGGGAGGAAGCAACTGATGACTCCTTCCTGATTGAAAGGCTGGGCATACCTGTCAAGGTAGTCGAGGGATCCGAGAAAAATATCAAGGTAACCACTCAATACGATCTGGAACTTGCCCGTTTTTTGTTGGGAAGGGACTAAATACTTGCGCAATTCCTGCTTGACCTCTCCCAGAGCCGGGGAGACAACTTCAATCCCGTAGCCACGTATCAAATAGAACAGATATGATCTTGAAGATAGGTACAAGGGGTAGCAAACTGGCCCTTGCCCAGAGCAATTGGGTCAAGGAAAAGATAGAGGCCAGGCATCCTCATGTGCGGGTGGAACTCGTAAGGATCAGGACAAAAGGTGACAAGATTCTCGATTCCGCGCTGAGCAAGATTGGCGGGAAAGGCCTCTTTGTAAAAGAAATCGAAGATGCCCTTATAAGAAAGCAGGTTGACCTGGCCGTTCATAGCATGAAGGATGTTCCTTCGGATTTGCCAGAGCAACTTATGCTGGCCGCCTTTCCTCTCAGGGAAGACCCTCGCGATGCATTAATATCCAGAGGAGACAAGACCCTTGACCAGCTCCCCAAAGGCTCATCAGTTGGCACAAGCAGCCTGAGAAGAGCAGCCCAACTGCTTCACATAAGGCCGGATTTGAATGTGGTACCCCTGAGAGGGAACGTCGATACCCGCTTAAGAAAACTCGGATCCGGCGACCTTCAGGCTATAATACTGGCCGCTGCGGGTTTGAAACGCCTCGGATTTAGTAACCGCGTTAGCCAGATAATCCCGGTGGAACAGGTCCTGCCCGCCATCGGGCAAGGCGCTTTGGGTCTGGAAGTCAGGAGACACGATGAGGATACCTTGCATTTGCTTGACTTTATAAACCATGAATCAACGGAAGTAACGGTCAAGTGTGAAAGGGCCTTCCTGAAGGAACTGGAAGGGGGCTGCCAGGTTCCCATTGCCGCACTTGCTCAGGTTGATGAAGGATGTTTGATTCTGCAAGGAATGGTAGCGGAGCTGGATGGAAGCACGCTCATAAGGAATCA
>DATKYC010000294.1:0-5835 GCA_035528695.1 Acidobacteriota bacterium
CTTTGATCGGTTCTTTGCGGATTGCATCGAAGACATTGATGCAAAAGCAATAGAGCTAGATGAGGAACTTGAAAAAAACTCATAGCCTGGATGCGGTTCATGGACGATCAGTCCGCATCCAGGATGGAGTTCGAGGACGGAACGGTTATAACGAAATGCGAGAGATGCCAACAGATATATGCGGAAAGGACACCTCCGGGAGAACCGCCTTGCGAGATTTGCCGGGTGGAATTGATGCAGGAGAATGTAGACACGGCCAAAATATTTGGGATCGTTCGTGGGCAAGTTTTGACGAGACACAATGGACAGATGGATGTCATTATGGGTCTGAATCATTTGGCAGTCTGGGCGGCCATTGACGCATACGGTGTCAAGGATCGTACCAAAACCTTTGAGCGGGTCATAAACTGTTTCAACGCTATGAGGGAAAAATGAGAGTTGAAAATTGGAACCCAAATCGTTGGGATCAGACATTTGAGGACGTAGCGATAGACCGCCTCGTTGAAGCCGCTGAAGTGGTTGCTGATGTAGCCCGCAAGAGATGCCCGACAGGCACGATATCAAAGCCTATGTATAAGTCCGGGCCATACGCAGGGCAAGACTGGACTGCTAGGGATGCAGGGCAGCTCAAGAGAACGATCCGAGTGGTACGCAAGAAGACCAAAAGCGGTAAGGCTTTCACGAAAAAGCGGAACGTGAGGGTCTATGCAGGGACCAAGCTCGCATATTACGCTTCCATCGTTGAGCACTCTAGGCCCTTCATGCGGCCGTCTCTCAACGCATCCATCCCGGAGATTAAAAATATAATCGGGGTTACATAATGGCAGGGAAATCGATAGGAACGGTATTTGTTGAGCTTGACCTTGACCCATCCCGCTATACCAAGGGCCAGCAGCGACTCTACAAGGACGCCACCTCAACAACCCTTAACATTGAGGCGAACTTCAAGAAGCTCGGGCTCAAGTCATCCGCAGAGATGGACCTCATGAGGGCGAAGATAACCAACTCCTTTGAGGCCATAAAGCATTCCGCGCAGGCCACGGCAAACGATATCATCCGGGCCGAGAGGGCTAAGACCGAACAGCTCAACCGATTGAACGAGCAACAGTTCGGGAAACAAACATCCTTCCTTACCCAATTAAGGCAGCACTGGATTGCAGTTGCAGCCGCCGCCTATGCCGCCATGCGTGCAGTAAGGGCTGGCTGGGACCTGATGGGAGAGGCTGGAGATTACAAGGAGCGGATAAACTCCTTAAATGCCCTAGGGAAACAATACGGCATGACAGGGGATTATATCGTAAAGTCAATGAAAGAGGCTTCCAGGGGCCTTCTTTCCCTCAAGGAAGCCTCAGACCTAGCAGCCTCAGCCCTTAACCTTTCCCTATCCCCTACCCAGATGATTGAGTTTACGCGAGTAGCCGAAGCCCTTACGGACGTGATAGGGGGCAGCATCCCAGAGGCTTATAACCGCCTTGTTGTTGCGGCGGCTTCTGGACGTACCATGACCCTTGCACAGATGGGCATTATTGTGGATCTTGATGCGGCATACAAAGCACAGGGGCGCACTCTGTCTGAAGCCGAAAAGCAGCAGGTCCGCCTGAACGTGATACTTGATGCGGCGAAAGCCAAGACGGATGCGCTCGGGGCATCGGTTGATACTGAGCGCGATAAGATGGATAGATTTACCTCTGCCATAGCGGACCTTAAATTAGAGATTGGAAAGCTGGCCCTCGCCTTCACTCCTCTGATTGAAAAGCTTACCAATGCTATTCAGGGTTTCGATATGCTTTTCAGTTCGGCAGAGTCGGCTAAACTAGCTCGCCGGAGAGTGGAGATTGTCAGCGAGCTTGAAGAGGTTGAAAAGCAACTTGCCGAATTTCCGAAGCACGCCACTGGAATTGCCTGGATGGATAATTTTCTTGGTTCTGAGGATGAGTTCCATGAGCGTCGGCAGAGACTCCTTGCCGAACTGGAAGATTTGAGCATTCAACTTAATAAACCCAAAGAAGTCTTTAGGGGAAAGATACCAGGGACTGGGTCTCCTGGCACATTCCAGCCTCCTTCAAAAGAAGCCTGGAAAGCTGTTCTAGCAGAGAGCGAGGCTAAGGTTCAATTATTGGAAGAGGAAGCCAGGATTCAATCAGCCATAGCCCTAGCAGACATCAAGATGCAGCAGGAGATAAGAGACCAAGCGGCCAAAGACGCCGTGACACAGGCTCAAGAAAAATGGCAACAAATGCTCCTCGATCAAGAGAATAAGATTGCGATACTGGAAGAAAACGCCCGGATTGAATCCGTCATATTATTGGACCAGTTGGAAGAGGAACGGAAGATAAGAGAAGCGGCTGCGAGGGAGGAGATCCGCATTGAAAGAGAGAAACAGGACTATATTTCCAGAGTAAAAGAGAGCGCAATCCCTCGGGCTATTGCAGCCGGTCAAAGGCTTCTGGTGGCCACTCAAACACAGAACGAGGGGTTATTCAAAATATTCCAAGCCTTCAGTGCGGCCCATGCAATGGTATCCGCTCACCGGGCGGCCGCCAAAGCCTTGGCGGAGGTTCCGTGGCCCTACAACTGGATTGAGGCGGCTGCCGAGTATGCTGCTGGAATGGCCGAGGTTATGGCAATCCGTAGCGCAGGGGCCGGTGCCGGGGGTGGAGCCAGCGGAGGGGGATCAGTCGGGACTTACTCAGCAGATCCTTATAGTGGACTACCGGCCTTCACCTCGGGAGAAGCCGATAAGGAATCTAATCAGCGCACCCTTACAATCAATATACAGGGTGATTTCATAGGGGATGAAGGATATATCGAGATGCTGGCCGAGAAGATATCGGGAGCCGTGGAAGATAGGGATGTTCGCCTGATCGCTACAAGTTCGAAGTTCGCGGAGGCATTCGCATGACAGCACGGATAACTTATAATGGCGTAAACGTGGACTTTAAGATCAAGCGCGACACGCTCGATATAAGCTATATTCAGAACAGTAACGAGAACCGATCAGGATCGGGGAAACTTGAAACGATCCTTTTGAATAGTCGGATGGAAATAAAGTTCAACGCTATTCTAACAGGGGCTCAATATCGGCAGATGTTCCCGTTCTTCGCGTGGGCCAGGCAGGGGTATGAGTTCGCCTTTACGGTTGACACCACCTTAATGACCAGCACGACTCTTGACGGGGGAGCTGCGGCAGGACAAAAAACAATACCATTAACATCCACGGCAGGATTCACAGCCGGAGATTATTGTTTTATCAGGAACGCTGACAATGACAACGCATTCGAGATCGTCCAAATTGATAGCGTCACTCCTGCCGTTTCAATCGCAGCAGAGGATAATCTGATTTACACCTATTCATCGGCGGATACGTTCAGACATTGGAGATACTGGCCGACCGCTAGGTTGGTGAATACCACATTTAACCCGAAGGACATGGCATCCTCGGGGTTCTATGATTTTGCTTATCATATCGAGGAGGTTGATATGCCAATCGCACGGAGTATCGGATCAGGGGAAGACTATGGCACCCCGGGCACCTTGACACTTGTGGCCGGCGTCCTTACCGTCCCTGGCCCGGGATATTTCTTGGTTGCGACTGAGTTTGGGGATGCGACGGATGACCTTACCGAGATCCAGGGACTCACAGATGGCCAGGCCGTAGTTCTCGGACCAGCCGATGGAGACAAGACCATCGTGATAAAGAACGGCGCAAGCATGAAAACGCTGGCAGGTACGGATTTCAGCCTCGATGATACATATGATATTTTTGAATGCCTATGTCTAGGCGGCGATATTTGCAAGGAACGCGGTAGATCAGGGAACGAGTAAATGCTAACGACTAATGCAAACTTTGATGTAAAACATGTGCTGGACCAAAAGGCCCCCATGTACCTTGTTCACTTCGATGGTGAACCGATCGACTATTGCAACCACGCACCAAGTGCTCCTGATAATGTAGTCAATGACTATCTTGTAAAAATATCCGGATTAGGTCAGAAGGTTCAACCCGAGGAAGGCCGAGCATCCATAGGGGGGTTAACCGTTGAGATCCTTGACAAAGGGGATGCGCTTACGGCTATCATAGCCACTGATCCCTATTTTTTCCACAGGCGAAAAGTAACGATCAAGGCCGGATACCGGGGCATGACCGAGGCCGATATGATAACCATTTTCACGGGGTGGGTCACGGACCTCAAGCTCAATTCAACCTTGACATCTTACGTTTTCTCCGTGACCGACCCTCAAAAATGGATGCAGCGGAAGATATTCCGGGTAGCAACCTCCATAGCCCCGGTGATCATCCAGGGAAACCCCATCAATATTCTTCTTGCGCTTCTCACCAGCACGGGGCTTGGAACGAACGGAGACTATGATTGGTACGCCGAAGAGAACGGACTGGGATTAGATACTGATTTTGTGAACGTCACAGAGATCGAACAAGCCCGGGATAGATGGTATCCGGGAGACTCCCATTATATGCAGTTCACGATTAAGGACCGGGAAGTGGCGAAGGACTTCATGGAACGGGAGATTTTCAAGGTGTTGAATTGTTACCCGATAATCGATGGACATGGGAGATTTAGTATCAAACCGTTCAAGCCCCCGTTGGCTGCACTCGAAACGACCCAGAGCTTTGACGAGAATAACATTATAGACCTTCCGGCATGGGATGCCAACCTTTCGTCTCTGATAAACGAGATAGAGGTTTTTTATAATCGCAATGCTGTCACGGATGAGTTCGATGATGAGATTTATTACGTAGATGCCGACAGCGTTGATAACCGGGGACCCGGGAAGAAATCCCTTTCCATTAAGAGTAAAGGTCTTCACTCCACAGGGATAGGTTCCCAACCCGACCGAACGACAGATATCATAACAAGTCGCAAGTCTAAAGTATTTGGGAGATTCGCTACTCCTCCTATCAAGGTTGATTTTAAGGCATGGTTTTCCCGATGGATTTCAGAAGCCGGCGATATTGTTCCCTTCACCCATTGGCTTATCCCAGACATCATAACGGGATTAAGGGGTTACACGTCTGAACGAATGGAGATCATAAGCAGGGATATAGATTGGGCAAAGGGCCAGGTAAAGTTTGAATTGCTAAACACCGGATTTGATAAAAGACTCTATGCCGTTATCAGCCCGATTATGACCATTACCGCAGTGACATCTCCCACGGATTTCACGGTTTCTGTAACTGATGCGGCGAGATATTCCGAGGATTGGGTGATTGATGTTTTTGATTCCGCAATAAGGCCGCTTGGGGCTGGATATATAATAGCAACTATTGATAAAGCAACGGGCGTGATCACGATCGACAATTCATTGTTGGACACAATCTCAACTGGAACCTTCCGGATTGCTACGGTTGCCACGGGTGCAATGATTTATTGTTCAGACCTGGACCTTACGCCTTACGTAGGTATGTTCATATGGATTGAGGATTCTGCAGGGAAGCACATCGGGGGATATGTCCAGGAGGCTTGTGGTGGGGAATCTGTTGGCATTAATCTTTGTAGCAACGGCGATTTCACAACGTGGGCTGGGGATGATCCTGGAACGTGGAACCTTTCACAGGCTGAAGATGTTGACAATTATGTGACCGAGAACCCTGGGGGCCAATGTCAGTATGTGGCCGATAGTCTTTCATTTAGTATATATCAGACAATTCTCACAGAGGGAGCTTTATACCTGGTCGGCGTAGACGTAAAAGCTGCAGCATCAGGGTCTTGTTATGTGCAGGCAGGTGCCGCTACCGCTGGAATAATATGCGATGCTCCGGGGATACAGTCTGAATATAAAACAGCAGCAGGAACAGCAGCCCGGATAAGGAGAAAC
>DATKYC010000295.1:0-2374 GCA_035528695.1 Acidobacteriota bacterium
GTCACCGGTGAGAGCAAAGGCCAGGTATTCCTCTAGACGGTGAAAGAGGTCTTTAGGAATGGTGAAGGCCTGGCCCGTTCTCAGCACCCGGGATTTCTTCCTGCTAGCTACGGTGAGAAGCACATGGAAGAACCGGTCAAATATGATCCTTTGATGGCATTTTGTTTTAAACTGGTTACATAGTTCAATTGAAGAACCCCCTGGGGGCATATGAACACCTTTCACGGCCTCGGCAAGTCCAGGCAGCTTGAGGCGCCGCGTGATCTCCCCTGGAATAGTATCTACGAGGACATCCTGATATTGATCAACCGTCTGTCTTATGGCGGACCTCAAAATTTGCGGGGAAATCCCCTTGACCGATGGGTAGACAGGATAAAAGCCCAGTAATTCCGATCCCCTATCCTTGCCCGCCAGGGTAAGGTCGGGATGAATCATCTGTGTCTTCCCCCAGCCCTTCTGTATACTACCATAGGCCATAAGCTCCAGACCCGGGACGGCAAAGCGATTAAGATAAGCCTTATTGTACTGAAACCAGACAAGCTCCAATCTGGCCGTTTCATCTCTAATCATTATTCTGAACAACCGCTTGCCGCTTCGAAAAAATCTTCCTTCACCCCCAACGATAACTTCCCCTCTAATCAAGGCCTTGGTGCCCTCCCTGGCACTAATGATGGACAACACCTGGCTTCTATCTTCATAACGAATTGGCATAAAAAACAGGAGATCCAGGATGGTATTAAGGCCTTTTTGGGCAAGCAATTCGGCCCTTCTGGGCCCAATACCCTTCAAAGAAGTCAGTGGGCTGTTCAGTGCAGGGATCCTTGAGATCTGGTCAGCGGCTGAAAAAGTCATCTGAGTCCATTGGAGACGTTGGTCTGGCCCAAAATAGAAATGATTTGACAACAAAAGCGGCAGAGAATAGAAAATATCTAATTTATTGGCAAAGGCATGGTAGCATAAATGCCTTTCCCTTTTCAAAACAATTGAGATTCGCGAAAGGATAAATGGTGTCTGAGCAAATGAAGCAGGATCGGGGAAAAAGCAAATATGTAAAAGCTGGCGTTGATATTGACGCGGGGAACAGGCTTGTAAAACTTCTGAAACCGATCGTGAGGAAAACATATAAGCCGGGGGTAATCACCGACATAGGAGGATTTGCAGGGCTGTTTTCCTTGAATCTTCAGGATATCAAGAATCCTGTATTGGTGAGTTCCACTGACGGGGTGGGAACAAAGCTGGTGATCGCATTCATGCTGGACAAGCACGATACCGTGGGCATCGACCTTGTGGCCATGTGCGTGAACGACATCATAGTTCAAGGCGCCACCCCTCTTTTTCTCCTCGATTATATTTCCATGGGGAAGCTGGATCTAAACAAGGTGCAGAAAATCGTTGAAGGTATTGCTGCGGGATGTCAGGAAGCCCAATGTTCGCTCATCGGAGGAGAAACGGCCGAAATGCCCGGCTTTTATCCGGAGGGAGAATACGACCTTGCAGGCTTTGTAGTTGGGATCGCCGATAACGAAGAACTTCTGGATAGCTCTGAGATGGCTGTCGGCCATCAACTGATTGGCATCGCTTCAAGCGGACTTCACAGCAATGGCTACTCCCTGGTACGCAAGATCTTCTTTGAGGGATTAAAGATGTCTGTGGAGGATTATATGGAAGATTTTGGCCGGTCACTTGGGGAAGAACTCTTGGAACCTACCAGAATCTACGTCAAGACGATCAGCAATTTGATGCGTGATTTTCGGCTCTATGGTATTTCACATATCACTGGAGGCGGAATTATCGACAACCTTCCCCGTATCCTTCCAAAGTCCTGCAAGGCAGTTATCAGAAAGGGGAGCTGGGCTGTCCAACCCATATTCTCCTACCTTCAAAACGCAGGCCAGATATCTGAGCATGAAATGCTGCGTACTTTCAACAACGGCCTGGGCCTGGTGATTGTGGTGAGCGAAGAGGAGACCGCCGAAGTACTTGAAAGGCTTAAGGCCATGAAGGAAACCGCCTACCATATAGGTTCGATTGAAACAAGGGGTAATGAGGGACCGATCCAGTTCATTGACTAAAAACATCTCGCCGGGCAAAAAACTTTTCAAGATTGGAGTGAAATATGTTTGGTCTTGGTCCTACAGAATTGATTATCATCGCAATCATAGTCCTTCTCATATTCGGCGCCAAGAGACTTCCTGAGATCGGGAAAGGCGTGGGAGGCGCCATCAGGGAGTTCAAGAAGGTCAAGAAGGAAATCACCTCGGAAGTGGGGGATGAAAGCAAGGAAAATGATAAGGCGCTCCCCAAAAAGGATGATCCGCCTACCTTAGAGGCCAAGGTAGTAGAAAAGGTCTTGGAACAGGTTCCGGGAGTGAAA
>DATKYC010000296.1:0-6047 GCA_035528695.1 Acidobacteriota bacterium
TCGTTCAGCAGGATTTTCAATCCCAAAAAGATTTCTCTTGGCACGAAGTGAGTAAAAGGAATATAATCTGGGCAAGGCGAAGCACATTAATATGGAGGGCGTTTAGAAATGTAGTGCGAGCCCTGTATTTAATACGGGGTAACCTCGTGCTCCATCTCGGCTTTCGCCGGGACAGACTCTGAAGGGTCGCACTACAAAATTTGGCGCACTTCGTAGGGCGGGGATTTATTCCCCGCCCTACGCCCTACAGGGGTGCCAAAACACCCGAAATTGAGCCGGAAATAAAAATTAAACAGCCTGATATGAAGAAGGAGGATTAAAATGAAAGTAGCTGTTTTAGGTGGAACTGGGAAGATGGGAAAAGGAATTGTAAGAGACCTTGTATCGAAGGAGTCAAGAGATATTGAAAAAGTGGTTATTGCTGATGTTAGTTTGGAAAGAGCAAAGAGGATTGTGGAGGAATTGAGAGATAGAAGATTGGAGGCAGTTCATTTAGATATTCCAGATAAAGAAAAGACAATTGATTTGCTTAAGCAAGTTGACGTGTGTGTGAACACAGTGCCTATATATGTAAGATTACAAATGGATATTTTCCACTACTGCCTGGAAGCAAAATGCCCGTATTTGGACCTTGGTGGGCTAGGCATGTACACACCGCTACAGAAGGAGGAGCATGAGACATGGGTTAAGGAGGGGGTTGCAGCGATATTGAGCATGGGTTCTGCTCCGGGAATCACAAATGTGCTCTGCAAAGCTGTAGCCGAACACCTCGATGTGATAGACAAAATCAATCTTTATTGGGCGGGGAAAGCGGTTGGCCCGGAGAGCCCTGTGTTTGTCCCTCCTTATAATGTTTTGACGCTGCTTGCCGAATACGGCTGCAACAGCAAGCAATTCGTAAATGGAAAGTTAGTAGAGATGCCGCCACAGAGTGGTAAGCAAACATTAGTTCTTGAAGAGCCGTTTGGCAAAACGGAATTCATACATTCAATGCATTCAGAGACTTCTACTGTGCCTTTCGCCAGAGAGATTAAGGGCAAGGGAACAAAGGAATTTACCTGGAGATTACATCTTCCTGAAGAAAAGCATGAGATTATGAAAACCCTGATGAAAGTTGGATTTGGAGACTTTGAGCAACCTATAAAGATGAAGGGAGTGGAGATTAAGCCGGGAGAGTTTCTGGAGGCATTAATTGATAGAAACGTAGATAAGAATAAGGACATGATACCGGAAGTAACGGTTTATGATATATATTTGGCAATAGGTGAAGGCGAAAAGAGTGGCAAAAAAGCTAAGGTTACATGCACATTATATGCAAACCCTGACCCGTTCTTCGATGGCCACCTTGATGCAGCGACATCAATGGGTGCGTCCATAGGGGCTCAAATTCTGGGCAGGACAGAAATTCCACCTGGAGTGTGGGGTCCGGAAGAATGCCTGGATGTCGACCAATTCTTTGCAGAGTTGAAGAAGAGGCACTTCAGGATAACAATGAAAACAGAAGAGGAAATGTAAAAAGCATCTAAATGGTGCACCTCCTCAACCATGTATGGGCAATAATAGTCAATCACCTTCTTTCCCTTATCCTTCCAGCTGTGAGCGAAAGGGCTGACCAGCACTCTTGCTGACTCGGTGAATGTCTCGGGTTTCTGTGGTGTATGAATCACCTTCCTCCCTTGACTAATAGGCATTTACAAAGGAATTGTAATCGAGGCAAAAACCTTGGCAACTCGATTTAAGATGGATTTCTCCCAGTGCTTTGAGGCGTTGCCCTGCCTTATGAGTTCTTGATCATCACTCAATTTAAGATTGAAAAGGATGTTATCCGGTATCCTGTGGAAGCGGCAATCATATGGACAGGATTAACCATACCACCTTATCACTGTTTCAGCACAAATGAACATAGAGTTGAGTTTCAATTGACAGAGTCCTTCACTCTCGGCATAATGCTGTATGTAAATAACTACAATATAAGGAAGCGAGCTCTTCGCAGGACGTTATTTGAGAGATGATGTCTCTGATAGCAGTGATAATGTAGTGTTCGTAGAATCGGACGTATTTGCTCGCTGATACTTTGATAAAGGAGGTTAATTGTGCCCACTATAGATGGTTTTTCTTTACCCAAGGAATGGATTACGGATGAAACCAGGATGATTGTTCGGGGTTGCCGAGAACTGGTAGAAAAGGAAAATTTTCCTATTCGAAAGAAACTCGACGAAGACTGGAAAGAACACAAGCTTTATGAGCCGTTGTTTCGTAAAATACTGGTGGAATTTGGCTACCAGCGTATTCCTTGGCCGAAGAAATACGGTGGCTTGGAACTGGATGCGATAACCTCCATGCTTCTACTGGAGGAGCTTTGCCGAGGCGATTCTGGTTTGGCCACGGCGGTTGATTGCGTTAACTGGACTTTTGAGCCTATTTTAGAGCCCTACCCTAATGAGTATCTGATTGAAAAATTTGCTCCTCTGCTTTGTCAATCGGAAAGGCCTTATGTAGGGTGTGCAGCTATAAGTGATGAAAGAAGTGGCTCAGACGTCGAAAATATAGACGGAACGCATTGCCAATACACAGCTACCACGGCCAGGCTCGAGGGTGATGAATGGGTAATCAATGGACATAAACTGTGGCCTACCAACTCGGGTGGTCTTGCCGATATGTTCTGTGTGTTTTGCACCACCAACCCTGGCGTGGCTGATGATAATGCGCTGGCATTGATTCATGTTCCTGCAGACACGCCTGGCGTTACTCAAGGTCCCCCATACCTGAAGGCGGGAATGGCCGGTGATAAGAATGGGGACGTCTGGTTTGAAAACGTCCGGGTACCTAAGGAGTACCGAGCTCACCATGAGCCCGGGCTTGATGCCAAAGCTGCCAGATATTTTATGTGCTCAGGAAATGTTGGTGCCTCAGCCTCATCTATCGGGATCATGTTGAACGTTTACGAACTGCTTAAGCGGTGGGTCGATACACGGGTTGTGGGGGGCAAGCTGTTGAAAGAACACAGCATGACCGCGAGTGTCCTGGCTGATATTGCGATGACCATCGAGGTTAGCCGATCTGATACATATATGAAAGCCCGTATGATGGACCGGCCCGATTTATATGACATTGATCCAGCAAGTCCTGAATTTCTGGCCAAGACCAGAGCCAATAAGCTCTTTGTCACCGACCAGCTTACCATAGTCATCAACAAGGCTCTGGATCTTATGGGCTCTTTTGGCTATGCTAGAGACTGGGAAATCGAGAAGCATTGGAGAGACGCCAAGATAATCAGTCTCTGGATGGGAGGCCGCGGTCTGGCCAAGTTGGATATCGCTCGCTGGTTCTGGGACTGTAAGACTTTCTAAATCACCCAAGCCCCATATTAAGCTTTCAGGTGCGACAGCCTCAGAGGTAACTTCAAATGGTGTTCCAAAACCTAAATGCTCCATCCGAGCAATCTGTGCATCTGTGATGATGTGTTAATTTGTCTCTCTCTGCAATGAGGCATATGGACGAGCAGTATAACAGTTTATCCCCGTTTGTGCTGTTCTATCTTCATGCACCACATTCCTTGTGCCGTTGTTCTCTTTTCTTCCGCCTGGCGATGCGCCCGACACAGTGTTTAATGCTTGTATTGAGCGGAGGAGTGCCAGCTCAGTTCCCTGCCTATAGCACGGGCCGTCTCGCTTATCCTAACAGCCTCTGTAAGGCACGTGGACGACATGTGAAACCGCAGAAAGGTGGCTTCCTATCGGTTTGCTAGAAAACTTAGCTTTGCTACAGCCCGGAAAAGGGATTGATAAATCTCTTCGCACTGAGTACAATTACTTCTGCAAATTACTATACATTAACAAGGGAGGTGACTGATATAAGCGAAATCAGTGAACTTGTTAAAGATACAGTAACAGAAGCATAATTAGATTACGAAAAGGAGGTGCCTGAGATGGGCGAAATTGGTGAACTTGTTAAAACATACTGTTCGGAGATGGAAATTCCCTTCCCGGTTGAAGAATATCAGCAGAGAGTAACCAAGGTTAAACAAGCAATGGCAAAGCAAGGAATAGCTCTTCTATACTGTACAGCTCCAGAGACTCTGTTCTACCTCGTGGGTTACCAGAATAGTTGGTACCAGGCTCAGAGCCCTAAGGAATGGCAACAACTCAGCGGTGTGGTCATTGCGGCGAATGAAAGAACCCCTATCTTCTTCGACCGGGAAGAGGAAGAGGTGCTGGTTTATAATCATTGTGTTGGATGCGACATACGGATATATCGTTCAGAGGCGGGAATCTCCCAGTTAGAATTCATCGTGAAGAACTTGAAGGATGAGGGTTGGCTCAAGGGGAAGATTGCCCTGGAAAAGTGGAGTTATCTTCCCAATCCGGCAATCAGCCAGATGCTGCAATGCGCTTTTGAAGGTGAAGGATGTGAAGTGGTGGATGGGACGGACATTGTCCGCGAGCTTCGAGCAGTGAAGTCTCCTTTGGAAATGGGCTATGTGAGAACAGCTGCCAGGATTGCTGATATAGGAATGAAGGCTGCTATCGAACATATAAGGCCGGGGATGACTGAATTGGATGTGAAAGCTGAAATGGATTATGCTTGTGCGAAGGCTGGTGGAGAGATTTCGGGGCTTCCTACGTATGTAAGCGCAGGGCGGCGCTCCGCTCATATACATACACTTGCATCAAGGCATAAGGTCATGCCAGGCGATATAGTACAGCTCGATTTATGCGGAGTATATAATAGATACCATGTTGATGTGGCCAGGTCTGTGTCTATAGGTGAACCCGATCCCGATGTAGCCAGGTGGATAGAACTGTCTGCGAATGCTTTTCCCGTGCTGATGAAGGTTATGAAACCGAACTGCCGGGTCTCGGAGGTTAACAGGGCAGTTGAACAGTATTATAAGGAAGTGGGGATATGGGAAAGCCGGTGGTGGATTGGAGGGTATGACCTGGGTATCGCCTTTCCACCTGATTGGGTTGGAGTTTTTCAGTATGGCCCAGGAGGATCGGCCGAGAGAGTGTTTGTTCCTGGCACAGTGGTCAATTATGAGTCGGATTTCTATCTTCCTAAGAGTGCCGGTCTATCTGCCATTATGGACACTATTGTGATTGACGAGGAAAAAGCTGAGCTTTTAAGCCGGATACCTCAGAAGCTGATTGTGGTGGGGGATTAGCTTACGAAGGGGAGTGAGGGATTTCGACAGGGTAAAGTTGTACAAAACACTGCATTAAGGAAGCTTTCTGTGGGCTCATCAGAGAGCTTGGCTTCATTGCTACCTAGATTGACAGGCCTCTTCATCCTGATTACAATTGCCTTTCAGGTGGCTGTAGTTAACAAGAAGTAGAAAGATCGGTCCACATTTAGATTATTACTAATTAAACCGTGAAGATGGAGGTAATATGAAACTAGTATTGGACACAGAGAAATGCACTGGATGTGGTATTTGCGAGTTAATTTGTTCGGCGGTTAAGGAAGGGGTTTTTAATACCAAGATGGCTTGTCTGAAGATACATTCCGGATATGGAAAAGGTGATTTAGTAATAGCAGGGGAATTTTGCGACCTCTGCTTGGAATGTGTAGAGGCTTGCCCGACCGGAGCTATCACTTCAGAAAATGGGTTGCTTAGTGTTGACCAAGAGAGTTGTAGTGAGTGTGGGCTGTGTGTTGATGCTTGTCCTTACGGTATTATTCACCTCTCATCTTCAGGCAAGTTATTAATATGTGACCGCTGTGGTGGTTCTCCAGAGTGTGTCGGTTGGTGTCCTCACGAAGCAATTAGTAAGGAGGAGAGTGCAACATGAGTTACACAGGAAAAGTGTTACGTGTTAACCTTGATACCGGTGATGTGACGAAGGAGCCCTTAAATCATGACTGGGCAGAAAAATACTTTGGTGGTAAAGGCTTAGGTCTAAAATATCTATATGAGGAACTGAGAGAAGGAATTGATCCGCTATCATCGGCTAATAAGTTGATTCTGACCACAGGTCCTTTTACAGGAACAATCGTACCGTGCTCGGGCAGGCTAGCTTTAGCTGCCAAGTCGCCAGCAACGGGGA
>DATKYC010000297.1:0-2192 GCA_035528695.1 Acidobacteriota bacterium
GCTGCAGGGTGGTTCATTTTCGAAAATTGAAAATTTGTTTCGGCCCGCCCTGGCGCTATATACTGTAATCAGCCCACGGCCGCTATAAGGAGCCATGTGCTTGGAACAGAACAATAAGCTTGTAAGCCAGGTCTGGGCCAGGGATTTCGATCTGCCCGCAATGCCGACGGGTTAGACAACACAAATGGCTCAGGACGAAATTGCAGCGCCAATTTTGAGGCGAGAACGCCAATTTAGATGCATGGCAGGCGGGCATTCGGATTTCGAATTTAGCATTCCGATATTAATAGGATATCCTCGATATGGAAATAGATTTGGCCGGAAAAAGCACGAATCTTATTCTTAAGGGACTAAAAGGAGGCCTGCATGAAGACAAAACTTGGGGCAAAGAACTGTCTTTATCCAATGCCCACAACCCTGGTGGGCGCAATGGTGGAAGGCAAGCCTACCTTTATCACTATTGCCCACGTAGGCATCATGGACCCGGGCTCCGTTTCGCTCGGCATGAACAAGATGCATTACACGAATGCGGGGATTAAGGAAACCGGGACCTTCAGCGTCAATATCCCTTCCGTTGAAATGATTAAAGAAACGGATTACTGTGGGCTGGTCTCAGGCAAAAACATTGATAAGGCTGCCCTCTTTGAGGTGTTCTACGGAAACCTGAAAACGGCACCCATGATCGAGGAATGCCCCATCAATATGGAGTGCAGGCTGGTCCAAACGGTAGATTTCCCAAGACACCATATCTTCATCGGTGAAATCGCGGAAACCTATTGTGCCGAGACCTGCCTCACCGACGGCGTCGTGGACTTCTCAAAGGTTCGGCCCATTTTCTTCGCTATGAATGATAAGAGCTATTGGCAGCTCGGTGAACGCCTTGCCAGGGCATGGCGCGTTGGAAAGGGATTCAAGAAAAGCTGAAGCTATGATAGGATGAACATGAAAACCGAATATGCCAGTCAATAATAGAGTCTGGGAAAGGAGACGAAAATCATGAGGACAGCCAATCCGGCGCTGAGCGCAAAGAGCTTCACCGGCGCAGGCCGCGCAGTGGATACCGCTCACGCAATGACCATCAACGGAACCGTAAACAAGACTGCGCTGCTTGCTGTGTTGACCCTCATCCCGGCAACCTATACGTGGCGTATGTACTACACGGCCTGGGATCCTTCTGCTGTGATGCCCTGGATAATCGGAGGAGCCATCGGCGGCTTTGTTGTTGCATTGATTACGATCTTCAAGAAACAATGGGCAGCCTTTACAGCCCCGATCTATGCGCTCCTTGAGGGGTTGTTTCTCGGGGGGTTTTCGGCCATATTCGAGGCCAAATATCCCGGAATCGTCATCCAGGCCGTGACCTTGACCTTCGGCACCTTATTCTGCCTGTTGCTCGCCTATAGGTCCGGGGTTATCAAGGTGACACAGAACTTCAGGCTTGGGGTGGTTGCCGCAACCGGCGGGATTGCGCTCATCTATATGGCGACCATCTTGCTTGGGTTTTTTGGGGTCCGAATGCCGTTTATTCACGAAAGCGGGATGATCGGGATTGGGTTCAGCCTCTTTGTGGTTATCATTGCAGCACTCAATCTGGTGCTGGACTTCGACTTTATCGAAAACGGGGCGGCGTATGGGGCACCCAAATACATGGAGTGGTATGGGGCATTCGCCCTTATGGTAACGCTGATCTGGCTTTACATCGAGTTCCTCAGGCTTTTGGCCAAACTGCGGGGTAGGCGATAGGTAGAATTCTTATCTCTCGCAGAGTTCACAGAGTCGCTGAGTTTTTAGTTGAATTCCTGAGGGGGGAATTCAACTAAATCCACATCCCGCTTCGCGGGATATGGATACGTATCCAGGTGCCGTGGACTACCACGTTCTGCTCTGTTAGCGAAATGCAAGCCATATTTCACTGGCCCGGACTCTGCTTGTACTGTAGGGTCGAGACTTATCTCAAAGGGGTGTGCTTCACGTATAGAAAAAATAGAAGAACCTCTCTGTGCTCTCTGTGGGCTCTAGCGCTCCTGCTCGCAGGAGTGCGGGCGAGAGGAAACTGGAGCGCAAAAGGACCAAACTATGGCAGAAACCGGCACGCCGCGCTGGCTGAGGTGGGCACGGGAGATCCAGTCCCTGAGCCAAACCGGGCTTGCTCATGCCACCACCGACTATGACACCAAACGCTACGAGCGACT
>DATKYC010000298.1:0-3787 GCA_035528695.1 Acidobacteriota bacterium
TTGCTAACTTACACCATCCAAGCGAGCTGATAGTTTTGTGGGGTAGCAATATCACCTCCACCAACGAGGAGGGGGAGATATGCAGCCTCTTACTTGACCAGATAAGAAACGGCGCCAAACTTATTGTTGTTGATCCAAAGGAGACCGAACTGGTCAACAGATCAAAGAGATGGCTGCAGTTGCGGCCCGGGAGCGATCATGCCCTCGCACTGGGCTTCTTGAATGTCATAATTGAAGAGTCTCTGTATGATGTGGATTTTGTGGGGAAATGGACTCATGGTTTCGAGGACCTTAGAGACCATGTGAAGAATTACACCCCTGAAAAGGTGGCAGAGATTACCTGGGTACCTTCTGATCTCATCCGAGAGACGGCTAGACTCTATGCCACCTCAAAGCCGGCAGTCATTCAGTGGGGAAATCCGATTGAACACAACGTCCATACCTTTGACATTACGAGGGCACTTATCTGCCTAATGGCAATCTGCGGAAATCTTGATGTGCCAGGCGGCAATGTGCATGCGCATGACCCGGAGATCATAGGGCTAGGGAAGTTTGTACGGGCCGATCTTATTCCTGAAAAGAGGAAGGAGATGATCAGTGCCTATCACCAGGTTATACCCAGGCTCATGACTGTTGCACCGGCTTTTTTCAGGAGAGCGGTCCTTGAAGGGGTTCCATACCCTGTGAAGGGATTTTATGCGATGTGTGCGAATCCCATGCTCTCATATGCGGATAGTCGCTATACATATGAGGCACTTATGGGTCTCGATTTCATCGCGATTGCTGATTTGTTTATGACCCCTACCGCGGCTATGGCAGATATTGTGCTTCCCGTGGCAAGCCAGTTTGAGATGGACGATATAGGCCACTATGGGCTGGGGCACGGCTACATTTTGGCTCGTCCTAAGGTAGTTGACCCGCCGGAGGGGTGCTGGCCTGACATGAAAATACTGAATGAATTGGGTAAACTTATTAGTCCTAAAGAATACTGGCATGATGACTATACGCAGTTCTTGGAAGATGTTCTCAGCCCAGGTGGCATTTCATATACGGAGTTCGTCAAAAAGGGTTATTTGAAAGGCCCTGACAGATTTGAGAGTTATAAAGAGAAGGGCTTTGGGACCCCCACCGGCAAGGTTGAATTGAGATTAAGTACGGCCGAGAAGTTCAATCTGGCTCCCTTGCCGCGGTTTGCGGGGCTTCCCGAGGAGGATGAGCCTGAGTATCCCTTGGTGTTAACCAGCGCGAAGAGCCTGTATTACCTTCACTCGTCCTACCGCTGGTTAGAGAAACTGAGAAAATATAACCCCCATCCTGCTGTTGAGATACATCAGGACACTGCCGCCCAACACGACATTCACGAGGGGGATGAGGTGATTATTGAGACAAGGGCAGGTGAGATGACCCAAATTGCACATCTGACCAGCCGGGTGCATCCAAGGGTAGTATATGCCGCATACGGATGGTGGTTTCCCGAGGGAGATGCCAAGTCTCAGTTTGAATGGCAAAGATCAAACTTCAACATGCTCACCTCAAATGATAAGCTGGGCAAGGAATTTGGCACCCCTAACCTCAAGGGGATTGGGTGCAGGATAAGACGCAAGTAAGCCCCTTAGAGGGGCATATCAAAGCCACGTAACACTTTAGCTCTTTTCAATTTTACAGAGTCAGTTCATGGGTCCTTTTCCGGAGTGACCAGGCCGTGAGACTTGGAACGGAGGAAATGGACCCATGAACCGACGAACGCGGGTTGCTATTTTCAAAGACCTGAATTAATACGAAGCCGCTAGTTTTCTCAGAGAGCTACTTAACCCGCTCTTTTTTACCAAGAAAGGGGGCTCACATGATCCGACACAGCCATATTCGATACGGCATGATCTGTTTGTTTGCCCTTTCAGTTCTCCTTTCGTTTACTTCGCAAGTGAATGCGACCGATCAATATGCGGCAGCAACAGGCAAAGGATGTGGTTTCTGCCACCGGGAGGCGAGTGGCGGTCCCCTGAAAATAGCGGGCTTTGCCTTCATTAAAAACGGCTACCAATATCCCATCCCGGATCGAATTCTCAAGAAGGCACAATCACTCGAATCCCCTTTCCACAGGATCCTTAGATTTATAATTGGATATTTTCATCTCCTGGCGGCAACTATCTTTTTCGGGACCATATTCTATATTCACATATTCATAGGGCCGGGGCAGCTCAGGGGAGGGATCCCCAAAGCGGAGAGGATTCTCGGTCTCTCTTGTATGGGGGTTCTCACTGTTACAGGGATATATTTGACATGGGTGCGTATCAACAGGCTGGAGCAGTTTTTCAATAATACATTTGGCCTTATGCTCTTTACCAAAATCGTCCTCTTCGCGTTGATGCTGGCCATTGGCATCACAGCTATTACAGCAGTCCACAGAAGGATGAAAAAAGAGGCACAAATCCCTGAGCGCGATCTTGAAACCTCGGAAATCACACTCGCCAAACTGCCTTACTTTGACGGATCATCCGGAAAGCCCGCCTATATCGCATATCAAAATAAGATATATGATGTGAGCCAAAGCCCCAAGTGGAGTGATGGGCGTCATTTTGGCAAACACACCGCCGGTGCCGATCTGACCGAGGCGATAAAAGGGGCCCCCCACGGCGAAGAGGTCTTGGATCGCGTTTCCTTTAAGGGTGATGTCTATCAGGGAGAAGGATCGGCTGGAGTGCCTGGCAGGGCAAGGAAGACCTTTGTTGTTATGGCTTACGCCAACCTGGTGATTATTTTCTTGATACTCGCCTGTATTAGCGTGTGGCGCTGGGATTTTCCCGTGAGATTGGTCCCGGAAAGACGGGCTGAGGCACTCGCAGGCCAAGGCTGTATGGAATGTCATAAGGTTGAAACGCCCGGTATCTACCATGGATGGGCTGAAAGTATCCATGCGAAGGTGGGCGTGGAATGCTATACCTGCCACAGGCCTGATGCTGAAAAGCCGATTGTGAGCAAGACCCACCTCGATTATGACTCTACTCAGGTGTCCCTTATTGTCACACCAAAGAGGTGTGGAGCCTGCCATCCAAAGGAAGCCGATCAATACAAAAAGAGTAAACACGCGAACACCCTCGAGATCATATGGAAAGTTGATAAGTGGTTAAATGATGGAATGAATAATGCCATAGAGCGGGCCACAGGGTGTTACGCCTGTCATGGCAGTGCCGTGGAAATGGTGGAGGGCAGGCCAGCCGCTGGTACCTGGCCCAATGTGGGCGTGGGGAGGAAAAACCCCGACGGAAGTTTAGGGAGCTGCAGTAGCTGTCATACCAGACACAGGTTCTCAGTCGTAGAGGCGAGAAAACCGGAGGCATGTGACCAGTGTCACCTTGGTCCTGACCATCCCCAAATCGAAATCTATAACGAATCAAAGCATGGCACCATATATCACGCAGAAGGTCATCAGTGGAACTGGGCGCCTGATGACGGGGAATGGAAGGCGGGGAGGGATTTCCGGGCCCCAACCTGTGCGGTCTGCCACATGTCAGCGGTCAGTGACGTGCCTAATACCCATGATGTGACCGAGCGCCTCTCGTGGGAAACCCAGGCCCCCTACACCGTAAGGCCCAGCGAATTCAAGCCATTTCCGGCACAAACGAACTGGAAAGAAGAGAGATTGAAGATGGCCACCGTCTGTCTCCAGTGTCATTCCGAAGGCTGGACAAATGGGCATTTTGCAAATCTGGATCAGGTGATTGAAAATTATAATCAAGGGTATTTTAAGCCAATTAAAGATAGGATAGATGATCTCTATAGAAAGGGC
>DATKYC010000299.1:0-2454 GCA_035528695.1 Acidobacteriota bacterium
GGAAAAGAGCTCTTTCTCGAAATATGCCCATCGAAGGTTTGGCTCCTGCGCTTTTAATATCACCAGATCCTTTCCGTATTGCACGCTCCGTACAGCATGAAAGGAACCTCCGGGCGGGGTCACACTTTTCAGCACCCCTGAGTCTATTTTGACCTGTGGGCGGTTTTCGTCGTAACGGTAGAAGAGATCAGGGTTCAGCTTGCCAAAATACTCGGCTTCCAGCTTCCGGATCATATAGGAAACCATTGAGCTTGAAAGGTCCAGGGCATTTCCCCAGCCCTCAAAACCCGCGATCAGGATGGGGGTTTCCAGTTCAGGGATTTGTTCTATGTTAATTCCTTGCTCTCTCATACGTTTTATTTGACACTCGGGCAAGGGAATGTCAAGGGGTTCATTTCTTATTGACAAAGCCCAAAAAACATATACATTGTGCGGATTTAATGCCTGGAGATCCTGCCCAGGGTCATCCGGGCAAATAGATATAGGCGGAGAGCGCTTTGGCAATAAGGGTTGACAGGGCAGTACTAGAGCAGTCCTGTAAAGAAATAATCGAGACAATCTTGTTAAGCCTTCCCGACGCTTACAAGGGAACGGTGTACCGGATAGGCAGGTCTCCTTCAATGAATGCGGAGCGAATTACCTCCGGTGTGATTGATGCTGAGAGAAAGACAATCTCCTGGGGATTGCCGCAAAATTCAGACTACAACCCCCCTGGGCGGGATTGGAACGAGTACAGAGATGAGCCGGGACGTCCCTTAGAAGCCATGGGATGGTGCGTGGAGATGCAAAAGAGCTGGACTTCGGAAAATCCGAAAAAAGACAGTCGAAGCGGGAGGCTTCTTTCCGAGGGTTTGCAGGAGGATTACCATCACATGGAGCCGGTTGTGATCCGCAAGAAGGATGTATATTTTGGTAGCGAGGAAGCACTGGAGGCCGCAAGAAACTATCGGGGGGAAATTCTCTGGCAAGATAACGAGTATATGGTGGTGGCTGTCATTAAGATCCATTTCCAACCACATACCATTAGTATTGGGAGTACACAAAGTAAAGTCATAAAGAGGTTGTCCCGTTCCCTTGGCACTGAACTTATCTCCTACCAACTAAGACGCCAATCCGTTGAGGCCATGCAGCAGATGGCGGAGGATAGGCTACATTCATGTAATATTCTTGCTGACTCGCTCCGGAATGTCATAACCAAGTCCGGGTTGATTTTCTCCCTCATTAAGCTGGAACTGGCGTCACTGAGAACCCAGTGGGAGAGGGCACTATTAGAACGCTCTGATCAAAAAGGCCTGAAAGCCGGGACGGTCGCCGCATTAAACGAAATACTGATTAGCCTGGCTGAGGATGAACAGGTTAGGGAATTGATCGACACACAGAACAGATACCTCGAAATCTCCCTGCCCCCCGAGCGTGGTGAGAATTGGGTTCGCATGCAGATTGAGGAGAAATGGAATGAGCTAATCTCTAAAAGGCCCCTCGATCCAGAGCGCACCAAGAACATCCGGGATTTAGTAGATCAACTTAAGAGCTGTCTTTACTTGGGTAAAGATCCCAATACTCTTGCGCGATACAAAAAACTCCCCGAGTCTTTAAAAAGGGAGTGGACGGAACTTATCTATAGAAACATGGATTATTTGGATTTCGAGTACCTTCATAGGTTAATCCGCATTCTCGAAGACCCAAGTCTCAATTTGCACTCTCAGAGCAGGTCAAGGGAGAGGCTTATTCGCTTGAAAGCTCTCGCAGAAATCATGGGTGAGCTGGAAGAGAATACCAATGAAGTTCTGCGGCAAGTGCTTAACGGCTATAACAACGGGGCGAGCTCCAGGCGTATGAGCGAGAAATCGAACTGATCTTCGCTTTTGTTCCCCTCCTCCAATAAGAGAAGCCAAGGCCTTTATTTTTCTCTTACAAGGCCTTTTGTGATATTATTCTGCTTACACCTTTGGTATTGCGCGCCTGTAGCTCAGTTGGATAGAGCAGCGGACTTCTAATCCGCAGGTCGGGGGTTCGAATCTTCCCAGGCGCGCCAGTGATATCAAGGACTTAGCCAGTTTAGCTGAGTTCTTTTTTTGTTTTTGTCTCCAAAAAGTCTCCATTTTCTCCAAAAACCGCTTTATCAAGTTTGTTTGATGCCTCCCGATTGACACTCTTCATAAGATGCCCATAGGTGTCCATTGTCACGTTTATTGAGGAATGCCCCATCTGCTCCTGGATGTATTTGGGGTGTTCACCTTGATCGATCAAAAGGCTTGCATAGGTATGTCGTAAGTCGTGGAAGCGGATATCTCTAAGTCCCGCTCTTCTTAGGGCAGCTTTAAACTCCCTCTTAAAGAGTCCGTTGGCATCAATCGGTTTTCCCACCTCATTGGGAAAAACAAGGTTTAACTCTGTCAATGGACAAGCCAACTTCCATTTCTTGAGTTCTGCAATTACAGAAGGCCCCAAATC
>DATKYC010000300.1:0-3001 GCA_035528695.1 Acidobacteriota bacterium
CTATCTCGTTGCTTCAGCAGGCGGTATAACAGAGGTCTTCCATGTGGAATAGAGCGCGCCCACCATTGTCAATATAATTGCAAATATGAAACCCAGGAGGGCGGGCAGGGGCAAAAATCGACACGGCACGGAAAAGCGGGAAAATAGCCCCAGCTCTGCGATGAAGAACTGCGCAATAAATGCGCCGTTGAAGATCTTCAGCCACACTATGGATAGGAGTATCGCAAGGGGCGCGCCTGTGAGACTGATAACCAGGTTTTCCAGCGCCACCATCTCCAGCACATCCTGGGTTTGCCAGCCAGTGGCCTTAAGAACACCGATTTCCCTTCGCCTCTCGGTCAATCCAAACCCTGAAGTCACCAAAATAGCCGGGATTGCCAGGGCAAAGGCCACCATATAGAGGGCGGTAAAGACCCCGGCCCGGTAGTTATATCCTCTCAGGAAGTAGCGTTTCACCAGGCTCTTGTCCTGAACCCTCAAAGGTGGTTCAGCACTCTTTTCATGTACCGCCCACTCCTCCTGGATCTTTTCTGCCAGTTTGGTGGCATATCCGGGTCTGGTATAGATCAAGATGTCGGTGGCCATCCCCTTCATCACGAAAAAGGAAGAGGCATCCTCATACGACATCAGGATCATGTCGGCGCTCCATATAGTTAAGTCCGCCTGAAATATGCCAGCTATTCTAAAGGTTACGTATGGATTCTGTGTGAGGGAGAACCTTGTCCCTATACCAAGATTAAACTCCTCGGAAAGTGCTTTCCCAATAATCACCTCACCCTGCTTTTGAAAAGCCCTTCCCTCAATGATAGTGAGGTTCGGGGGAATGTTTTCAGGCACTATGCCCGTTATAACCACTAACCTGCTGGTGAAATAGGTACGTCCCACTACTCGAGGCACAACCTTTATCACCCCTTCCAGCTTATTGAACTGTTCGACGAATTTTATTGAAATGGGGGCGTTACTGCCATAATTGTCCCTGGTGACGTAGATATCAGCACCCTCATCAACAGAGATGGAGGCCTGAAATTTCACCCCTTCTGATATGGCCATGGCAGTGATGAAAGGCAGGAGTATGGCCACAAGGCAGAGGATCACCACGATACTTCGTGTCCTGTACCTGAAAAGATTTGCCACGGCAGTCAGAAGAAGATTTAGATGCTTTTCTATTTTATCCCCCTTTTCAATCTCTCCCCTTCACTCTCAACTGATCCATGGGTATCTCTTCAAAATAAAAGATGGATGCCGTCCGATCCGGCCCATAAGAATACACCCCGGGAACAGGCCAGGTGACGGAGTCATCCACTGGTTGTATGCGCGGGTCGTAGTTGATGAAGTTAAAAAGCGGGGTGCTGATTGCCCCCATCCCCACCCCTCCTACCATCCTCTGAAAGGCCACCACCTTTTCTGCCTGGACATGTCTCCACACATACGTATCCATGCCTATAGCCGCTGCTGTCAGGACCAGCAAAATACATAGAAGGGTGAGATAGGATCTAATCTTCTTATTCATCTTCCCTCGGTCACTTTCTCCGGTAAATCACTCACAATTCCTCATGCCCGTATTTTCTTTGGTTGCCATAGGGATTGAAATTCGTATCCTCCGAAGGGGGAAAATCGGGAGACCTTTGGGGTGGTTGATAGAGAGGAGGAGGGTGTAGCAGCGATCTAGTCCTTCTTCAGAGAAGCCTCCACCAAATAGGTAATATCCCTCATCACCAGGGGTGAGTTCGACGCCATGATGCCCACCTGAAGCCCCTGGTAGCAGAAAGGGCAGGCAGAAATCAATTCCTCGGCTCCGGTCTCCAGCGCCTCCTTGACACGCCTCTGTGCCATCTTATTCTGGATATCAGGAAAACCGGCCTTCAGACCACCCCCTGCCCCACAACATCGCGAATACTGTCTGCTCCTTGGCATTTCCACAAGTTCCAGACCGGGAATGGCCTTGATGATCTCCCTGGGCGCATCAAAAACCCCGGCAGCCCGGCCCAGATGACAGGGATCATGATAGGTCACCCGTTTTTCAACCGGTTTTATAAACTTGAGCTTCTTATCTTCCAGAAAACGCCGCAGAAATTCAACAGTGTGCAATACCTCAAAGTGAAGTTTACCTACCCTGGGGTAATCTTCCTTTATGGTCTTAAAGCATCCTGCACAGGAGCTTATGAGAGTCTCTATATTTAGCTTATTGAAGATTGTAATGTTATCGTGAGCTACTCGCTCAAATTCGGCATCGCCCATTCTTAGAAGCACACTTCCGCAACATTTTTCATCATTCCCCAGAATCCCGTAATCAACATCAAGAGATTCAAGGATATTAATAGTGCTCGCGGCAAGCTGTCTCACATTGATATCATATGAGGCAGTACAACCCAAGAAAAGAAGGACTTTTCCTTTTGTCTTTTTTATCTCCTTAGGCAGTTCCGTGATCAGACCTTCCTTGTTGGCACGCCTCGCCCATTTGGTACGCGCGGCCCGGGGTTGCTGCCATGGGTTATCATAGGCCTTTACGCTTTTTACCAGTGCCTTCTGGCTTTCCAGAGGCCCGTAATCCGCCCTCACAATCAGTCGCCGGATATCCTCCCAGAGATTCACAGTATCAATCTTGGCCGGACAGACAACCTGGCACTGGCCACAGGTAGAACACTCATAAAGGTTCCTGACGAAATCTCCCACTTCGGCACTGCCAATTTCCTTATACCGAAATACTGATGCAAGCAATCTCCTGAAAGGCGGGTAGAGCTTTTCCTGCTTGATAAGGCGCGCAAGCAGGCCCTGCTGGGACTTGAGGATTCTCAAGAAATCCGTAACCTTCTTGCGGGGAATTATATCTTCGCGTGCATCCTGGTCATATACGGGGCACCAGTTTAGACATTCTCCGCATCTGGTGCACGCATCAAGCTCAATCAACCTGCGGATATCCAGATTAGATATAAGCATCTCTCTGATCTTTTCTTCTTCGGTTGCTGACTCGAGTGTAAGAGCGGCATTTTCCGACATTTTT
>DATKYC010000301.1:0-3531 GCA_035528695.1 Acidobacteriota bacterium
TGTCTCACCTGTATTCGTTCGAAGATGTACTCCTTATCGTCTATAGCGATTTCCTTAAGCCGTGTGGGATCAAAACCCAGATCCATAAGATCGCCTATGGTCAACCTATGGCTGAAACTAAATTCCCTCTCCTTCAACCAAGACATAAGGCTCGGTCTGCGGTAATTTGGCAGCGATTCGATGAAACGGGCGGGGTGCTTTTTCAGTGCATCCGGAAGCCGCGACCATAATTCTTTGTCACCCGCTACACAAGGGCCGTTGCTCGTCAGTTCGGGAGGAGGGTAGGTTTTCATCGGGAGTGCTACAATCTTTGGTTCCAGCACAATCTGTTCCAGGGAGTCGCCGCCTGTATAGCCGAGCAGCGTTCCTATACGGCGCCTGAAAGAAATCAATTTGGTCACAAAACGGGTAAACATGAACCGCATGAGAGGGGTGGGGTTTCCCCTCTGTATTTCTGTCTCAAAGTAGGTCAGCAGCGCCATGTAAAGATTCTTGAACTCCGCGATGGTTCTTTGGACCATCACTTCATTATCCCTCATATCGATGGCAGCGCGCTTCCTTTTCAGGTGGTACATCATTTTTAAAATAGGTGCTCTAAGTTCTTTGCCTTGCAATCTCGGCGGAACGTAAACCATGAAATCATTGTCTCTATCCAGGATGCCACTGCCAATAAGCGTTTCAACGGGTTCCCAACCTTGCTTGAAATAGATGCTGTAAGTTGGATCCTCTTCGGGGATGATGTTGTCCAGTATGCCTACCGCGGATTTTTCAGCCAAGAAATCCCTGAAATATTCGAGTATCCGATTTCCCAATCCTTTTCTTCTAAAAGGCGCTGCCACCTCAACGTAAACCAGGTAATAGCAAGGGATTGGCTTTTTCAGGTATAACATATTAAGCCGACCGAGGTTTTCCCCTGTATCGGCATTGATTTCAAATATTTGGAAACCGTTCTGGGTATCCTCGGGTTTCAGCCAGTCAATCTTGCTGCCAGACACCGTCTTGTTGACAAGATCCCACAGGTCATTAAAGAGGTCTGCTACAAGTGGAGCCCGGGAGGAGCCTAATCGCATCCCATCGTCGATGAGGCCGATCAAGCTCAACCTCTCATTGAGCCCCAGCGGTTTTTGTGTTATCGCACTGCCCGGCATCGAAAAGTAGTCTGGGGAGGTTTCTACCATTCTCACACTCCTGTCGATGATCATGAAAAGACCAGACTGTCTTGATCCAAAAAAAAGCGGGGCGTGTGCTCCGCTTTTCCTTCGATATTGTTTGCGTCGTCACACACTAAACCATTCCGGTCCCCCTGCTAAAGTAAAAATAAAAGTTCATAAAAATGTGTGTGACAATCATTTCCTTTTTCCCTCTGGCCTTTAAAGCTACCGGATACTTAAACCTTTGTCAATACCCTTATGCGAATATTCATAAAATATCCAAGAATAGTAGATCTCTTAGAGTGCGAGAATCCCGTTTGATGCTTTTTTTAAGGTAAGGTCAAAGTGATTTCCCTACCTATTCCCGGACAAAGTAGCCGCACTGCTGGGTAAAAGAGACCAGGGCGTGAAGTTTTTCCTTGGCGCGACCGGAATCTATGGCATCCCTTGCCCTTTCAATTCCTAGCTCTAAATTGCGATCAATACCAGCGGCCACAAATGCGGCTCCTGCGTTTAACAGAACCATATCTCGCTTTGGCCCTCTATGCCCCTCTAAAATGTCTCGAATTATCTGGGCATTCTCTTTTGCATCGCCTCCCCTTATCTCTTCAGGCTTTGCCTTCTCAAACCCATACTCCTCTGGAGTGATATCAAAGGTGCTAATTTCCCCATCCTTGAGATGAGATACCCTGGTAGGGCCACAAATGCTTATTTCATCAAAAGTGCCTTCGCCGCAAACCACAAAGGCTTCCCTAGTACCTAGTCTTTTGAGTACCCGAGCCATTTTTTCGGTCAAATCAGAGTCGTAGACCCCAAGGATCTGAGCAGTGGCTCCTGCCGGGTTTGTTAGGGGTCCGAGTAGGTTAAAAATGGTACGAATCCCAATCTCCCGTCTGGGTACAGCAGGGTATTTCATTGCCCCGTAGAAAAGCGGCGCGTAAAGAAAGCCTATCCCCACTTCGTGGATACACCTCTCCGCATCCGTTCGGCTGATATTCAGTTCCAGCCCCAGCGCTTCAAGCACATTGGCACTTCCACAATGGTTTGATTCCGTTCGCTGCCCGTGTTTGGCTACCTTAATCCCCCCAGCTGCCACAACAAGGGCAGTTGCCGTAGACACATTAAAGGTATTCGTTCCATCTCCTCCCGTCCCACAGGTGTCGAGGATCGTTTCATCTTCAACGTTGATTTCGTCTCGATCAATATTCACCATGTGGTTGGTAAGTTGCATTTTGATTGCCCGTGCCCGCATTGCCCTGGCAGCACCCGTAATTTCATCTACCGTCTCCCCCTTCATTCGAAGGGCCGTGAGAAATGAGCTGATCTGGGCAGATGTGGCCTTGCCACTCAGGATTTCATCCATGGCCATTTCGGTCTCCTTCTCAGACAGGTCTTCCCCTCTTACCACCTTTGCGATACATTCCTTAATCATTTTTCCTTCCTCCTTAATTTAGTTTAGCAGACAACTCCAAATAAAAAAGGCCGCAGGGATCGTTGACCCACGGCCTTTCTTGAATACATACCAACCAAAAAACCGCGGGTCTCAGGAAGCGAGCCCACGGTTTTTTATTTCTATAATAGCAGAGTCAGTGGCCTCACCTCTTAATGGGAGATGCGCCACCAGCTGTTCAACAAAACGATAAACGCTTTTCCTATCACATCGCTCATACTGCTATTAAAATCGAAAAGAACAAAATTGTCAAGAGGAAATTACAGTTTGAAAACACAACTCGACTAAATGATTTGAGATGGTGATAAGAAAAAACCAATGGCGCAAGTGTCACAGGGCAGAGGTATTTATTACAATACCTAGAAGAAAGGCTTGAGCGATGCTCACAAATGCAGGTTTCGATAAGAATTACTGAAGCTGCCAGTCGAGCATATCCCCCATTCCTCTGCCCTTAAGAGCATCTCATCAGATCTGTGATAGCCCCCACTAAAGTGAAGATATCATCTACCTCAAAAACCTGAGATATGTCTGACTGACCGGGAGGTGCGATGGTGTTCGCATTTCAATTACTTGGGATGCCTTGGTAGGGCTCCCTGCACAGTTGAAAAGTCCGAGTAAGATTTCTCGCTACACCCTTATGATTTTTGGGTAAGCTTGAATCAGTGGCTTTTTCATATTACGTGTGACAGTTATAATTGAATTATTGCTCTTCCACCCAAAGATCTGGCAAGGATTGTAGACCGACGAATTGAATTGGCCAGGAACGGCCAAATACAATATGTTGTGGTAGGCTATACACTCAGGTTAGGTTTCGTCCCCCGCATTTAACCCTCACCGTTGACATAAAGTCTTCCTGTCCGTATTATGGCCTCATCGAAACTAGTTCAATTCTTAAGAAAGCCCATTTTGACCTTGAAGGAGACGATATAT
>DATKYC010000302.1:0-2121 GCA_035528695.1 Acidobacteriota bacterium
AAGGGGAGGAACCACCCTGGTTGTAAGCCCCCTAATAGCACTTATGGAAGATCAGACCGCCCACCTCAAGGAATTAGGCCTTGCTGCAGAGCGCATACACTCCGGCCGTACACGTCTGCAATCCCGTGTGGTCTCCCGTGACTATCTTGACGGAAACCTTGATTTTCTTTTTATCGCTCCCGAAAGGCTTGCGGTTCCGGGCTTTTCCGAAATGCTTGCCAAATGCAAGCCGGTTCTGATCGCCATTGATGAGGCCCACTGTATATCCCAATGGGGTCATGATTTCAGGCCCGACTACCGGCTCCTTGGAGAAAGACTTCCAATCTTCAGGTCCGCTCCGGTAATTGCAATGACTGCCACAGCTACGCCAAGAGTTCAACAAGATATCATCAAACAGCTCAGGATCGATGGGGCTGATATGCGAATACACGGTTTCAGGAGGACAAATATTGCAATTGAACTTATAGAGATCCTACCGTCGAACCGTACACAAAAAGTGATCGAGATCATCAAAAACAAGGAATCCAGACCTGCCATCATCTATGCGCCCACACGAAAGAAGACAGAAGAGCTTGCAGAAGAGCTTGACCACCTTATTTCCGTTGCCCCATACCATGCCGGGTTGCCTGCAGCAGTTAGAGACAAAGTACAGACATCCTTTCTATCAGGGGAGTTAGATGCGATTGTCGCAACCATCGCCTTTGGTATGGGGATTGACAAACCTGATATACGCACGGTGATCCACACTGCCCTGCCCGGAAGCCTTGAGGGTTACTACCAGGAGATTGGCCGTGCTGGGCGTGACGGGAAACCATCCCGCGCTATTCTTCTACAATCATATGGTGACAGAAGGCTTCATCTGTTCTTCCATGAAAAGAGTTACCCTCATGAAAACGCCCTGAGAAGAATCTACAACAGGCTTACGAATGAAAAGATACCCTCGGAAAAGATAAGAAATGAACTGAAGATGGAGGAAGAGGAGTTTGAAACCGCATTGGAGAAACTCTGGATTCATGGAGGGGCACTGGTGAGTCCTGACGAAAAGGCTCAGAAGGGGCACAACAACTGGCATCTACCTTATAAGAATCAGAGCAACCATAGACTAGCCCAGATTGATGAAATAGCCCGTTTTGCAAGCTCTTTTTCCTGCCGCATGCTTTACCTTGTAGAACATTTCGGGGACCGTGAAGATGATGGCCGTGAATGTGGAGTATGCGATTTCTGTGCTCCTGAGAATTCCACCCAGGTCTTCGCCCGAAAACCGAACAGGCAGGAGGAACATATATTAAGGGATGTAATATCCATGCTGAAGAGTGTCGATAGTCTCAGCACGGGAATGCTCTATAGCGACAGTTGCCCGGGATCAACTTTCCCGAGAGCTGATTTTGAAAACCTTCTTAAGTCCCTGGTTAAGTCCGGTCTCATAATGGTAAGTGAACATTCCTTTGAAAAAGAGGAGAGGATTATACATTACAAGAGGGCTGGCCTTACAGAAAAAGGTCGTTCTATTGGTCTCAACGATATCATGTCTTTGGAAATAATTTCCTTGAGCGAGAGTTTAAAACAACGGGACAGGAGACAAACCCCAAAGAAGCAGACGTCCAAACTAAAAACTGTGGGACAATCCATTTCAGGTTCCTCGGAAAACCCGAGACTCTATGAAACAATAAGGGAATGGCGCCTGCGTATGGCTAAGAAAAGAGGGGTCCCTGCCTTCCGCATCTTTACGAACCAGGTCCTGGATAATCTGGTACGAGATCTACCCACAACAAACGATGAACTGCTCATGGTCCATGGAGTTGGCCCGTATTTTGTTCAAAGATACGGTAGAGAGATTATCCGGATGGTTGAAAAGTATCAGCAATCTAGAAAATGAAGATCATCTCACAATTTCATAGGGTCAAGTCTGGCACGGTTCATAACATGATACCATGCATCTGGGAATTCTATCCTAAGTGGTCTGGACATGATTTGTAAATATAGCAGATCACTACAAGGTAAGTCAATCAAAGATTTGACCCCCTTACAACTGCTCTGTCAAAATGCGTCCACGATACAGAATGACAACACCACTTGAATTCTGTTTTCCAGCATATTCCATGGCTCCTTTTAGTTTCGCGA